>JAIXXE010000031.1 GCA_027490875.1 Alphaproteobacteria bacterium | reverse complement strand
GCGCTACCAGGCTGCGCTACGCCCCGACCTGATGGGGTGTGTAGAGGAATTCTACGCCGCTATCAAGTTAAAAGTGATGATAAAACCTTAGCCTGAGCCTTTGCGCTTAGCACTGCAACATCTCGACCAAATTCACACTGGCTTGCGCGCCCAGCGCTGCCGCATCCTGGCCGCGCATTTTAGCTGCAGCCTGAAGCGAATTTTCCAAAAACTTAGGCTGATTAAAATGCCCCGCAAACCCATGCGGTGCTACCAACGCGCTGCCGCTGGCGAGCAGGAGGCGCTCGGCAGGAATAGTTTTATAGTAGTTATTACCGGTAAAGTTAGGCGTCGTAAGTTCAGGCCGCATCAGGGCATACATGCCAAATCGTTCAACCAACGCGACATCTTCGTCGGCTTGCAATGGGTCCAGGTACACCAGAGGTGGCAGGCGCTCAACGCGGGCCAAGGCTTCGGCCAACGGGCCAACCGACTTACGCGTATAAACCAAAGCCGGAATGTTAAAGTCTAATGCAATTTCAAGCTGTAACACCAACTGCGCTTGCTGTTGGGATAGCGTGTAGGGCGCAAAAGGCTCATCCAGCCCCAAGGGGCCAAGCGCAATAATTTTGCGGTTGGCGTTAAGCAGGGTTACCAAGTAATCATCCAAAGTCGGCAAGCTGGCCCAAAGCTGGCGTGGCCCCGCCCCAATGGCCCCAAACAGCCTTGGTTCAAACTGAACCGCCCTGAGCAAAGTCTGTATCAGCAGGTCGGGCGGCGGGCGTTCTTGCCATTCATCGGCCGTAAGCGCATTCACGTTGGCCGCGATAATGCCCAGCGTAAAGGGGGCCTGCGTTTCGCTGCTGAGCGCCTTGGCGTAGCTTTCTACATCCGCCGAAGTAAGGGCCTGATACACTGCGTCAGTCCGCAGTTGCGCTTGCTTCCCCGGTTGCCGCAACAGGTGCCAAAGGTTCCCAACCGGCATCCCCGCATTGGCCACAGCAGGGGCGGCAGGGGCCGGGCCCTGACCGGGTTCATCACCCATCATCAGCCCCATGCTTGGGTCGGCCATCTGTTGGCTGCGCTGATTGGCCTCTTGCATCAGTTTCTGACGGGCCGAAAGTGGCTTGGCCGACTCCGGCGTCATCTCTTTAAGGTCTTGTTTCACTTCACTTACAATGTCGTCTAAAGCGCCGGAAAGCGCCCCAAAGACCGACCCAAGGGTGCCTTTACCCTGTTTACCATTGTGCTGTTGCTTCGCCATTGCCTTAACTCTGCCCTAAGCCAAGCGCGTAAACAAGCGGCGCGCATTGGTGGTGGTTAATTCCGCAACCTCGGCTGTGTTACATTGCCACATGGTGGCCAACGCCGTGGCCGTATGGGGCAGCAGGCTGCTGTCATTACGCTGCCCACGCTGCGGCGCGGGTGCCAAGTAGGGGGCATCGGTTTCCAGCAATACCCGGTCGCGCGGAGCTTGGGTGGCAATCTCGCACAGTTCGGCACTCTTTTTGCCAAAGGTTAGCATACCGCTGAAACTAAGGTATCCGCCCAACGCCAAGCCCTGCTCGGCCAACCATGGGCTACCACTGAAGCAATGCAGCACAAAAGCAAGGCCGGGGTAGTCGCGCAACACCCGCACGGTATCGGCGTCAGCATTGCGGGTATGAATCACCACGGGCAGCCCGTGCGTCAAGGCCACGGTGCAGTGCCGCCGGAAACTCGCCTCCTGCGTGGCAAGATCGGGCAGGTTGTCATAATAAAAATCGAAGCCCGTTTCGCCCAATGCCACCACCAAAGGGCTGGTGGCCAAACCAACCAGCTCGGTCTCGGTTACGGCCTCATCGGCATCGTGGGGGTGTATGCCTGCAATCACGCGCAACGCCTCATTCTGTGCGGCTACGTCCAGCATAGGGGCCCATTCCTCACGGCGGCAGGCTACGCCCAACACCAACCCAACCCCTGCTGCCTTGGCCTGATTTAAATAATCAGCCACCGCCAACGCGGGCACGTCGGCATACAGCCGATGCAACGGGTGCGCGTGGGTGTCAATCAGCATGCTGGGCTTGGGCAAACCATGGTTGAACCAAGGCCAACGCCTGCTCGTGCACTAAAGCGGCAGGCAGGTTAAGCGTGGCCTGCTGGCGCCTTAACACACCAAGCTGCTGGTAAACTCCGGCCACCGCCAGCTGCGGTGGTAAATCTTGCAGGGCCTGCTGCAAAAAATCGAGCAGTTGGGGAGTATTGGCCGCTGGCAACTGGCCCTGTTGCAGCGCGCTACGCGCAGCCTTTTGCGCCGCCGAATACCCCAGCCACACCCCCGGGCGCCCTGCCGCCAGTGAAGCGTCCTCCATCGGCGCCCCTTGTGCGGCCAGCACCGCTGCGGTTTCGTTATCGCTCAGCAGGCCCATCTTCATAAGCCGGCAACGACTTTTAATGGTAGGCAACACCAAACCTAACTGGTGGCACACCAACACAAAATAAATCCCCGGCCGTGGTTCTTCCAGCGTTTTAAGCAAGGTATTAGCGCCGTCTGGCGTCACGGCATCCAACGCATCAACCACCACCACGCGGGCATGGTCGCTGCTGCGCAGCAGTGTCTCGAGCAACGCCCGCACTTCATCGACCCCAATGCTCTTTTTCTTTTCCGGAATGCTCAGGGTATGAAAATCGGGGCAGCTGCCCGCCTGCAACTGGGCCCATAAGGCCGAGGTACGATCGGGGGTTAAGGGGTTGCGACTATCACCAGCGGCGGCACCACACAGCAACCGCGCCGCCACCCACCGTGCCAAGGTTGCCTTGCCAACGCCCAGCGGCCCGTGCAGCAGCACTGCGTGGGGGAACTTCCCCACAGCCAACAGCTGCGCCAACTGGGCTTGAACGGCGCTGTGGCCAAGGGTTTGGGTAAACATGCCCTAGTCTAGCCTAAACAATCTGCCTTGTCATTCACGGCAACCCAGGAGTGCGCAGGAAACGCGGACCAACCCACGCCTACAGCACTGGCAATAAACCCAGCCCAAAGCGGGTGTTAAGCTCGGTCAAAATAGCATGATGAACGGCGCTCTTGGATTGGCTGGCATCAATCACCACAAAGGGCGCTGGCTGGAGTTTTACCTCGGCCAACAGGCCATCCCGCACCCGCTGTTGCAGCTGCAACCCTTCGCGCTCGAATCTATCAAGGTTCGCGCTGCCCTTTTGGGCTTCCTTGCGGGCCATGCCAATTGCTGGGTCTTGATCGAGCAACATAAACATATCGGGCCAACAGGGTGCGGCCGCCTGTTGCATCTGGCGCATCAAGGCAATGTCGGTGCCTCGCCCATAGCCCTGATAGGCAATGGTAGTTAAGGGCGTGCGGTGCGTAATCACCCACACATTATTGGCCAATGCTGGCTGAATGACGTCAAGATTCGCTTTGCTGCGTGCTGCCGACCACAAACAGGCCTCGGCAAAACCATTCCAACGGTGCTGTTCCCCTTCGGTGGCCATGCGGTAAAGGGTACTGCCGTCCTCAGTCGCCTTGGGTTCATTCACAATCACGCAGGGGATGGTGGCAGTGGCAAAGGCCTTCACCAGCAAATCGGCCTGAAAGTCCTTCCCCGCCCCGTCGGCACTGTCTATCCCGATATAGCGCGCCTGCATTACCAAAGCCCTACCAACCGCAGCAGGCTCTGCCACCAACGCTTGAAGAAGCCAGCCTGCTCAACCGGTTGCGCGGGTATCAGTCCGTAGGTCTGCGTTTCGCCGTTGGGCAGCGTGACCACCAGTTCGCCGCTGGGCTGGTCGGCGGCCAAGGGGGCGCTTAAAGGCGCATTGTACTTGGCCTCCACCTTCACACCTTCTACATTGGCCTTAGAAACATAGGCCGCCACATCCTCAGCCACAGTTAGGTTCACGCTGTTGGCTGCGCCGTGCCACACGGGCACATCACGCACCACGGGCTCGCCAGCCGTTGCCACCACTTTGGGTGTATAGAGCGCAAAGGTGTTACGGAAGGCCTGCAACGTGCGCCCTTCACGCTCGGCAAAGCCGCTGGCCCCCATCACCACCACCACCAAACGGTCACCATTTTGGGTAGCGGTGCTGGCCAAATGGAAGCCGCTGTCTTCAGTATGGCCGGTCTTGCTGGCATCGATGCCTACATTCATACCCAGCAGGCGGTTACGGTTTTGTTGGCGGATATTGTTAAAAGTAAACTCCTGCTCGGCCATGAAATGTTTGTAAGCGGGGAAGTCGCGAAAGATGGCCGTCAGCAAGCGGGCCATATCGTGGGCGGTGGTGTACTGGTTGGGGTCAGGCAGGCCGCTGGCGTTCACAAAATGGCTTCCCGTCATACCCAATTCGGCCGCTTTTTTATTCATCAATTGGGCAAAGCCTTCTTCAGTCCCCCCCAAATGCTCGGCTACTGCGATGCAGGCGTCGTTCCCGCTCACAATCGCAATCCCGCGAATGAGATCTGCAACGGGGATTTGCTTGCCCACCTCAATGAACATTTTACTGCCCCCTGCCCGCCAGGCCTTTTCCGAAACCGGAATGGTGGTCGAAAGTGTCAAATCACCTGCTTTCAAGGCATCAAAAAGCAGGTACAGCGTCATCATTTTGGTTAGGCTGGCAGGCCCCATGCGTACGTCACCATTGATGGTTTCCACCACCGTCCCCGTTTGCGGGTGCAACACAAACAGCGCCTGCGGGCGGGTGGGGCTGGTTGCCGCCGTTGCCGAAATTTCCTGAGCCACCACAGCCACCGGCAACAGGAACGCCAAAAGAGTTACAAAGTATTTCATGGCCGCCACTGTGCCTTGTCGTTACCCCGCAGGCAAGGCATCTGGCCGTAAATTAAGCGCGGCTGAACAACGGGGTTGGGCTAGCGCCGTTCCACCTTAATCTGCGCGGTGGGCCAGGTAGCCTGAACTTTACGCAAGGCCTCCTCGGCATCGGCCACGCTGCGGAATGGCCCTACCCGCACGCGACTCAAACTCTGGCCATTGTTTGCCGGAATGACCGACAGGTGCGCGGTAGGGTAAAATTCCTTCAACCTTAGCTGTTCAGCTGCAGCACGATTGGCTTCGCCAAACGCGCCCACCTGCACATACACCAAGGTATTGGCCAGCGGTGTTTCATCGGTGAACACACGCTGTTCGTAAGCAGGCGGGGCGGGAATGGCGGGGTCGGGGTCGGGCACGCCAAGGTCGCGTAATTCCTTTTGGTTGGCTTTGGCGGCCGCCGCATCAAGCGGTGGCAGTTCCTCCTCCTCGGTGGTGGCAGGCACCACGGTGGGGAGAGTTTCGGCAATTTCGTCGTTACGCCCCATGGGCACCGCACGGCGCGAGCGTTCGGCCGTGCTAAGCCAGCCGTCGCGGCCATCGCCGTGGAAGGCTCCTCCCATGGCCTCTATCCGCACCGGCGCTGTTCCGTGATTAACCATTCCCAAACTTTGTGCCGATGCATAGGAAAGGTCGATAATCCGGCCACGCGCAAACGGGCCACGATCGTTCACCTTCACCACCACGCTCTTGTTATTTTCCAG
>JAIXXE010000017.1 GCA_027490875.1 Alphaproteobacteria bacterium | reverse complement strand
CATCTCGCGACCGGCCAGATGGTCTTCGGTTAGCGTAAGCTTTAACCGTGCATCTTGGGCATATTTGCTCTGGGGAAAGCGGTTGACGACCTCTTGGAAGGCATCTCTCGCCAAGCGCGTTTGGGCCTGATCGCGCATCACGTCGGTCAGCCGGTTGTAGTGATTCAGACCCTTCAGGTAAAAGGCGTAGCCAAGGTCGGGGTGGCCGGGATTTTGCCGAATAAACCGTTCGAGGCTTTGGTTGCTTTCCTCATAGTTTTTGGCGCGGTACTGCGTATAGGCTTCCATAATCTGCGCACGGGTAGCCCACCCACTGTAGGGGTACTGCCGTTCTAATTCGGCAAAGTGGTGGGCGGCGCTATCGAATCGGCTCTCTTTCAAGGCGTCCATACCGCTGTTGTACAGGCCACCGATGGTGCCCGTCAGTTCGCCTTCGGGCTTGGCAGAGGCACAACCACCTAGCAGGGCTATCAACACCAATGCCTTAGCTATAAAAACGATACGCATTCCGACCAGCCTTTTTTACCGCATACATCGTTTCATCCGCAGCCTGCATCAGCGCTTCTACCGTGGCCCCATCCTGGGGTGCAACGGTAATGCCAATGCTGCCGCCAATCTTGATACGGGTGTTATTCACCCACATTGGCTCATTAAGCAGTTCCAATACTTTAGTAGCACGTTCTTCAATCAGTGCTTTATCGGTAAGGCCATAGAAGGCGATCAGAAACTCATCACCCCCCAACCGTGCGACTGTGTCGTTTTCCCGCACACAAGCCAGCATCAATTCGGCAACCTTCAGTAACACCGCATCACCCATTTCGTGGCCATACTGGTCATTCACTGGCTTGAACTTATCAAGGTCGATGTAAAACAAGGTCAGCGGTTGGTTACGCTTGAAGGCCGACTCCAGCTTGCCCAACACCCCGCGCCGATTGGCCAACCCGGTTAACGGGTCACTATTGGCTTGCTGGGTGGCCTTGTCGTGTTTGCCAAGCCGGTTAATGGCCGCCGAGAGCGAGCCAATTTCATCAACGCGGGGGGTGGTAATGGCTTCGGGCTGAAGCCCACTTTCAAGCTTTTCAATCTGTTGTCGCAACTGCTTTAACAGGGTGGCATCGGCCTGCACCAGCAAGAAGGCAACCCCGAACATGGCCAGGGCGGTTACCAGCAACCCAACCCACGGGGTGGTCACAATCCCCAGCACCACTCCAACCACAGCGGCGGCCCCAAGTGGAATGGTAAGCCTTTGAATCATCGTTTTCATGGTGGTTAGCCTATCGGGTTGCAACCGTGGGGGCAAGCGTCAATGGTGCCACAACGCCTACCGGTCAAGCAGCGCCGTTAGGGAGTGCTAGGGGGAGTGATGCTGGTTGGGCTGTTGGTGCTGCCCACCTTGTTGGTGACGGGTGTGGCCGTGACGGTTGGGGGGAGCCGTAAAATAATCCGGTCAGGCAGGCGCAAGTCTACCACCCCATCGTTAAGAGTCAGCACGTGGCGGGCTGCTTCCAGACGGTTTAACAGGGCAATGGCCTCAGCTTCACGGCCTTCGGGCAGCATCACGGTAACACCGCTCATAAAGCGCAAATCCCAGCGACGCTCCCCTACCCACAGGGCTTCGCGCAGCTGTGTCATCAGGTTGGCGTGTGGCTGAAGCAGCGCAAACAATGCAGCTGCTGCGGCCGGAGCCCCAGCGCCCTGCAGCAAAGGCAGGGCCACAAATGCGTTGCTGGTATCGGTGACCACGGGCTTACCAAAGGTATTTAAGACAACCACGTCGCTGCCCGAAATGGCCCGCGCCATGGGGCTATATTCAAAAATTTGAACCTTGACCGTTGCTGGCAGCTGGCGTTCCACACTGGCCAACCGAACCCATGGCAGTGCTTCAATGCGGCTGCGCGCGGCTGCGGCGTCAAAGCCAACCAAGCTGCTGCCACGACCCAAGCCCAGCGCTTCCAGCAACGCAGGATGCGGCGTGAAGCGGAGGCCCGTTACCTCAATCTTCTGGACTGTCGCCCCTGTTGCTTCAGCAATGGCGGTGGTCAACCTATCGTTCAGCCATACCCGATGATGCCAAACCAGGCCACTCACCACCACCAAGATTACCAACCCACAAGCCTGACCAATCCGCCGCCAGGGCCATGCCATGACGGTGCGTTCCCAGCTCTCCAGAAACCTTTGCCAAGCAGGCTTGGCGGGGGTTTCAGTCCGCGTCGAACCCGTGGCCGCCGAAATGGCGTCACGCCGGATTTCAGCATTCCGGAACAGCTCGCCCAATGCCTCGGCCTCGCGCCGCTCACTCATGGTTGCATCTCTCCGCAAAAACGTACTTCACGTTGCAACGTTACCCCAAACTGGGCCAGAACCGCAGCCTCAACCTTGATGGAAAGCAAATCGAAGGCGGCAGCCGTGGCACTTTGGCCTTCCTTAAGCCCGCTGTTTACAAAAAAATTGCAGTGCTGCTCGCTTACCTGGGCCCCACCTTCCCGCCAACCCCGGCAGCCGGCTGCGGCCACCACGCGCCAGGCGTTCACCACCCCGCCTACGGTGGCCTCGGGCCAGATACGTTGCAGAACCCCTATGTTTTCTAAGGTTACAGGCACGTTTTTAAACCAACTGCCCGAACTGGGTAGGTGCAAGGGCTGGCTGGTAGTGCGGGCTTGGTTAATCTCGCGCATCTGTTGGCGGATTGCTTCTTTATCGCCCGGGGTTAACTGCCAGCGGGCCCCCTTGTAAAGCCAGCCTTCGGGCAGCGTGGTGGCCCGGTAGCGCGGCTGCAAGGCGCTGGGGTGCTGCACCACGTCTCGGCCATTGGCATCGAGCAAATATACTTCGGTAATGGCCTGAAAGGTTTCGCTGCCATAGGCGCCTGCGTTCATCCGTAACGCGCCACCGATACTGCCCGGAATTCCCCCAAAAAATGCCAGCCCTGCTAACCCTGCTTCGCGCGCGGCGCGGGCGGCCGTGCCACAGGCAGCGCCCGCTTCGGCCACCAGTGTGGTGCCTTCCACCGTTACGCCATCGCACCCTTTGCCCAGTGGCAGCACGATGCCCGCAATGCCGCCGTCGTTCACCACCATATTGCTGCCCTTACCAAGCAGCGTGAAGGGCACGTTGTGGGCCGTAGCAAAGGCCCGCAGCGCAGCCACCTGCGCCCAGTTTACAACAGGCGCCCAAACCTGCGCAGGCCCACCCACCTGAATGGTGGTTTCTGGTGCCAGCGGATAGTTTAACGCATACGCAGGCCCTGCGGGCAGTGTGTTAAACCATGGGGGCGTGGGCCAGGACATGGGCTAATGGACGTGATGCCCCGCCAAGTGCTTGGCATAGTCGGTAATGGTGCCGGCGCCGAGGCAGACCACCGCGTCGCCACTGGCAAGGTTAAGGTCGTGCAGGGCTTGGTGCAGGCCAGCTTCATCGGCCACCACCACCACTTGGTCGGGCAGGCCAAGTGCGTCCATCTTTTCGCCCAGCGTGCAGTGATTAACCCCGGCAATGGGGTCTTCGCCGGCGCTGTAAACCGGCAAAAGAATAGCCACATCGGCCACCTTGGCGCAGCTAGCAAACTCCTCCATCAAATCGCGTAGGCGGGTAAACCGGTGGGGCTGAATCACGGCCACCACACGGCCTTTATAAACCTGTTTGGCTGCGGCGAGCGTGGTGGCAATTTCGGTAGGATGATGCCCGTAGTCGTCAATCACGGCGGCGCCATGAAAGGTCCCTACTTTGGTAAAGCGCCGCCCGACCCCTTGAAAGGTTTTTAAGCCGGTCATCGCTTGAGTAAGGTTGGCATTCAGGTACTGCGCCACCGCCAAAGCCGCCAAGCTGTTGAGCACATAATGCGTGCCGGGCAAGGCAATTTCTACGTCCTCCAGCAGCCCGCCACGCAGGGTGCAATCCATCACCATACCGCCCAGTTCCCCAACCTGCCGTGGGTGGAAATCGTTCACCACGCAGTCGGCCAGTTCGTCTTGCCCGTAGGTCACCACCTCGGTCGCCAACCGGCTGGCAATGATTTGCAAGTTCGGGTCGTCGGCGCACAGCACGGCAAGGTCGGCGCTTTCGGCAAACTGCTGAAAGGCTTCCACCAGCTTGGCTTCGGTGCCGTAGGTATCCATATGTTCGGGTTCGATGTTGGTAATCACCGCCACGGTGGGCCTTAGTTTCAGGAAGCTGGCATCGCTTTCGTCGGCTTCCACCACCAGCCAGTCGCCCGGGGCAGGCGGCAACTTGGCATTGGTGCCAAGAGCATTCAGAACCCCCCCGTTCATCACCCCCACGGGCAGGCCCGCTGCTGCCAATACGGCATAAATTAGGGCCGTTGTGCTGGTCTTGCCATGGGTGCCGCTTACGGCCACAGTTTGGTAGTTTTGCATCAGGGCTGCCAGAATGTCGGCGCGGTGCAGCACAGGGTTACCCTGCGCTTCGGCCTGAACCAATTCGGTATTATCGGGCCTGATGGCCGTGCTGACCACCACCCACGCGCGGGGCGGAACGTGGTCGGCAGCATGGCTGCGAAAGACTGTTACGCCCGCAGTTTCCAGTCGCCCGAAATCGCCTTTGGTGCCGCTGTCAGAGCCGCTCACAACAGCCCCTGAAAGGGCTAGAACTTCGGCCAAACCACTCATCCCGATGCCACCCACCCCAATGAAGTGGAAGGCTTGGCCAACCACGGATTGGCCGAACATATTAAGCTGCCGTGTCATCATTCCTGCTTTCTTCAATCATTTCTTCAAGCTGGTCGGCCACCCGTCTGGTTGCATCGGGGCGGCCCAGCGTGTGGGCGGCTGCCGCCATATGCGCCAGCTTGGCGTGGTCTTGCCATAAAGCGCGCCAATGTACCAGCAGGTTGGCGGGGGTAAAATAGGCCTGATCAATCACCCGTGATGCTCCCGCCTGCTCGGCCACCGCGGCGTTAAGTTTTTGATGCCCATCAGCCAGCTCCAGCGGTACATACAGGGCGGGTAGGCCAAACAGCGCGGCTTCCAGCACTGTGCCCGTGCCGCTGCGCCCCACCAGCAGGCTGGCCGCGCGGTAGCGGGCTGGCATATCGGCAAAAAAGGGCTGCAGCGTTAAACTGGCCAAAGGTAGGCCAGCATAATGGGCCTGCACACGGGGTAAATCTTCGTCTCTCACCTGCTGGGTTAAGTGCAGGCGGGATTGCTCGCCCTGGCTAAGCAGCCGTACCGCTTCGGGCACCACATCGCTCAGGATTCTCGCGCCTTGGCTGCCGCCTAACACCAGCAAATGGAATTCGCCCGCTGGCAGGCGCGGTTTGGGGGTAGCCGCAGCCTCTAACAGCTCGGTGCGGATTGGGGTGCCGGTGGTGATAACAGCGCCCCGCAGCGGCGGTAGGTAGGCGCGGGTTTCATCAAAGGTTAGCAGCACGCGGTTGGCAAAGCGTGCCAGCAGGCGGTTGGCCTTACCCGGCAGTACGTTCTGTTCGTTCAGCACAATCGGTACCTTGCACAGTCGGGCTGCAAACACCAAGGCTGCGCTGCCATAGCCACCGGCACTAAACACCAAGGCAGGCCGCTGCTGCCTCAGCAACCGCAGTGCCTGCCAGAGCCCTACAGCCAGCCAACCAACGGCTACCAGGCGACTGAGTGGGCCTCTGTCGGTAAATGGGGCGGCGGCTAGCGTTGCGAGCGGCAGGTTGGTAGCTGCGACCAAATCTGCAAACTTACTCCCACCCAGCACAAACAATACGGTATGGCCGCGGCGTTGCAGTTCCTGCGCAGTGGCAATGGCGGGGCAGATATGCCCGCCGCTGGCCCCTGCTGTTACCATGATGTGTGCCATTAACCAGCGCTTCTCTTTATGCTATCCGGTACGTTTTAAATGCGGCGGGATTGTTTACGCAACAGCGCCAAGATAAACCCAAATACCAAGGCCATTGCAAAGGTTGAACTCCCGCCGTAGGAAATGAACGGCAGCGTCATGCCGGTGGTGGGCACCAAGTGCAGCGCTACGCCAATATTCACACAGACATGCAACGCAACCAGGGTAAGCAGCCCGCCAACCGCCAGCACTACAAAACGGTCTTCATGGCCTGCCACACGCCGAAAACCGCGCACCACCAAGGTTAAAAAAAGTATCATCACCACCAACCCCGCAATAATCCCAAACTCTTCCACCAACACTGCAAAGATGAAGTCGGTATGGGCATCGGGCAGCGTTTGCTTCACCACCCCTTCGCCTGCGCCACGACCAAACAAATGCCCGCTGGCAATGGCCTCGCTGGCTTGGTCAATCTGGTAGGTATCGGTGGTGTCGGGGTTGATAAACTTATCCAAACGGTCGCGAATATGCGGGAACAGCACGTAACTTGCTACCATCACACACAGGCCCAACCCCACCAAGGGGGCCAACCACAACAGCGGCATTCCCGCCAAAAAGACTTGCGCAAACCACACCGTACCCATTGCCAGCGCCATCCCAAAGTTTGGCTGCATGATGACGGGAACACCCACCAAGACCATAACGACCATGCTTAATAAAAACCCTTGTGTCCGCTGTTTCATTGGCTCGGCCGCCAACAACCACGCCGTGACCAAAATCAATCCCGGTTTTAAGAACTCGGTCGGCTGAATTGTCTGGCCAGCAATTTCCAGCCAACGGCGCGCACCTTTAACCTCTATGCCCATCACAAAGGTAAGCACCAGCCCGGTGTAGGCTACCAGCATCAGCAGCAGCCCTACCCGCCGCAGCCCTTGCGGGCGGAGCAGCGTTATACTCAGCATTATGCCCCATGCGATGACCAAAAAAAGGTAGTGCCGAATGCCAAAATAATAGGGGCCGACATCGTAGGTTTTGGCGACGGCTACGCTGGCGGTGGTTACCGCCAAGGCCCCCAACCCCATCAGGCACAGCAGTACAAACACACTCACGCGGTCCATTTCCCACCACCATTTTACCAATGGGTGGCGACTTTGCCGAAAGAGGCTCATGCGGTACCGCGTTCGCTTTCGGCCAACGCCCGCACACAGTTGGCAAATACATCGCCACGGTGTTCGTAGTTACGGAATTGGTCGTAGCTGGCAGCGGCCGGTGCCAACAACACTACTGCCCCTTCCAGCCGTTCGCTCTTGGCAGCGGCAAAGGCTTCGGCCACGGCGCGCTCCATAGTTTTGCACTCAAACGCGGGGGTTCCAGCCGCCCGAATGGCCTTGGCAAAATCGGTACCAGCCGCCCCAATGGTAAAGGCGGCCCGAACCTGCTGGAGGGCCCCCAGGCATGCGCCAAGTCCGTCGGTTTTGGGCTTACCGCCGCAAATCCAGTACACGGTGGAGTAGCTTTTCAGGGCGTAAACGGCGCTGTCGCCGTTGGTGGCCTTGCTGTCGTTAATGAACTTAACGCCCGCCAAGGTGCCAACCTTTTCCAGACGGTGCGGCAGGCCTTTAAAGGTTTGGGCACCGGCAATGAACTCGGCCGCTGTTAGCCAGCGTGGTACCAACAGGGCAAAGGCGGCCATCAGGTTTTGGGCATTGTGGGGGCCAGGCAGGTTGGGGAACTCGCGCAATGCCACCTGTGGCTCGGCACGATGGTATAGCACGCCATCGGCCACGGTAAAATCAGCGTTGGGTTGAAGGGTTGAAAGCGTAAGCACTCTATACGCACTGGCCGCATCGTGGAGTATTGGTTGGTCAATCCCCAAAACACATGTGGCGGTTGGCTGCGCCAGATTAAACAGCCGTAGTTTGGCATCACGGTAGCCTTCCATCGTGATGTGCCGATCCAGATGGTCGGGTGTCAGGTTTAAAAACACTGCGCCGTCTACGGCCAACTCTTGCATAATTTCTAACTGATAGGACGACAGCTCCAGCACAAAAAAGCCACCCTGGCCTACCTCGGGCAGATTAAGCCCGGGTATCCCCAGGTTTCCGCCGACCGCTACTTTTTTACCAACCGCACGCAAGCAATGCGCAATCAGCGCAGTGGTGGTGCTCTTGCCATTGGTACCCGTTACACCCAGCCAAATGGCCCCGCTCCGATGCTCGCGCCGCCACAGCAGGTCGGTTTCGCCCAGTATCGCCACACCATACTGGCGCGCCACTTCCAGCAACGGGGTATCGTTGGGGATGCCCGGCGCCTTAATAATTGCCTGAATGTCGGGCCAGTCAGCACCTGTAGGCTGGCGCTGCTCGACGTTGGGTTGCGCCAGCACATCGGCTGGTAACGCGCCTTCGCCGTCATCCCACGCCCACACTTGCTGGCCGGTATCGGCCAGTTTTTCTACCGCAGCACGGCCGCTGCTGCCCAAGCCGTACACCAATACGGGGCGACTGGGGTTAAAGCCATACACGGTTTGCATGATGGGGCTACCGCAACTTCAAGGTCGCCAGCCCAATCAGGGCCAGCACCAAGCTGATAATCCAGAACCGCACCACAATCGTACTTTCGGGCCAACCCAATTGCTCAAAATGATGATGCAGCGGCGCCATTCTAAAAATCCGTTTCCCGGTTAATTTAAAGCTGGCGACTTGCAGCATCACGCTTACGGTTTCCAGCACAAACAGCCCCCCAATAATGAGCAGGGCAAACTCTTGCTTGATCAACACCGCAATGCCCCCTAACAAGGCCCCGACGGGCAGGCTGCCCGTGTCGCCTAAAAAAATGCGGGCGGGTGGTGCGTTAAACCATAAAAAGCCAAGCATTGCACCCGCCAAGGCAGCTGCTACCACGGCAATTTCCCCCGCGCCCAGAATATGCGGCAGATGCAAATACGCGGTAAAATCCACACGGCCCATGATGTACGCCAACACCGCCAAAGTTAGGGCCACAATCACGGTGGGGATGCTCACCAGCCCGTCAAGACCATCGGTCAGGTTTACGGCGTTGGCAGTGCCAACAATCACCAGCACGCCAAACAGTACAAAGCCCGCTACGCCAAGACCAAGCACCAGCCATTTTAGGAAGGGGAAGTAAATCTCGGTCGCTACCGCAGTCCCATTCACATGCACATAGCCTAGCACAAACATCGCCGCCAAGCTCGCCCCCAAGGCTAACCGAAACCGCCCCGACAGGCCACGCTTCAAGCGCCGCGTTAATGTCAGGTAGTCATCGGCCAAGCCAATGGCAAAGAAGCCCAGCACCAAAAACAATAGCAGCCAAACATAGCCGTTCATAATATTCGCCCAAAGCAACGTGGAAAAGACCAAGGCGCCAACCACCAAAATACCCCCCATGCTGGGGGTGCCAGCCTTACCCTGATGCGGCAAGATGGCCTTCACCGTTTCGCCACCTTTTTGCCACGTACGCATCACCCGAATGAACCAAGGCCCCATCACCAGCCATAGCATAAAGGCTGTTAGCATGGCCCCCCCGGCCCTAACAGTTAAGTATTGCAGGACGTTAAAGGCACGCAGGACGTGTTCGAGATAGTCGGAGAGCAAATAGATCATTACGCTTAAAATGCGCCGATTGCCGCAAAAAGAAAAGCCCCCACGCCCGTGCTTTAGGCGCTTTGTAATGCCTCCATCACGCGGGGGGCGATGCGGCGCGTAAAGGTGATGCTCTTGCTGCCCTTTACCAGCACCGCATCGCCCGCTTTTAGCTGGGCAATGAAGGCGGCTGGGTTAAAATCATCGGGGTTGGCAAAACTGCCCCAGCACTGGCCAGCACGCAGGTGCGGCAGCAGGTGCTGCATCAGCGGGCCTACCAGGATTACACCGTCCAGCGAGGTTAACAGAGGGGCGAGATCGGTATGGAACCGCACCTCATCGGCACCCAATTCGCGCATGTCGCCCAGTACGGCAACCCGGCGCGTGGCAGGCCGCTGCAGCAAGGCTTGCAACGCGGCGGCCATGCTGGCGGGGTTGGCGTTGTAGCTGTCGTCAATCACCGTCACGCCCTTCGCCATGGCAACCTGCCCACGGCCTACGGGCGGGGCCACGCCTGCCAAGCGGGTCAGCGCTTCCGCATCGGGGGTTAACTCCAAGGCAAGCAGTACCGCCAAGGCCGCGTTGGCGCAGGCGATGCGGGCGTAGGTGCGTTCCTGAATTGCCACTGCCAGTGGCGCGGCTGGGTTGTACCGCCGTACCCTCCCAGCCCATTCACTGCCGGAAAGGTCCAAATCTTCGGGCACTACCAAGGTGCCATCGGCGGGCAGGCCCTGCACAATCGCCAGCTCTTCTAGCCGCACGGCTTCAAGGCTCCCAAGTCCTTCCAAATGCTCTTCCACCACATTGGTAATCAGCGCCACCTGTGGTCGTACCTGCTGGGCCAGCGGCGCAATTTCCCCCACCGCGTTGGTGCCAACTTCACTGATGCAGGCCGTGGCATGGCGGGGCAAGCGTGCCAGCGTGAGCGGTACGCCCACATGATTGTTCAGGCTGCCTTCGGGTGCATGGGCCTTTAGCAATGCCTTTAACATGGCCGTGGTGGTGGTTTTGCCCACGCTGCCACCCACGGCTACCACGGAGCCGGTAAACCGAGCGCGCGCTGCCTGCCCCAGCGTTACCAACGCGGCTTGAACATCGGGCACCACCAGTTGCGGGATATTTACCCCTGCGACCGCCCGCGAGGTAAGCGCAGCCACTGCACCGTTTTTTTCAGCAACACCCATATAGTCGGCACCATCGGCCTTGGCGCCCTTCATTGCCAAGAACAAATCGCCTTGGTTGACTGCGCGACTGTCGAACTGCACCCCCGTCATCGTTACGTCCTGCGCAGGTTCAGGCAGGCCTAAGGCGCTGGCAATGTCGGCAAGCTGCCAGAGACTCATGACGCCACCTTGGCATGGGCAAGCATGAGAGCAAAACTGGTTAAAGCCCCCTGAATCTCTCCGCGTTGAACGCGAGCCAAAGCGTCTTGCAAAGGTAGAACAACTGTTTCAACACCCCCCACCTCATCTCCACCTTCACGCAAGCAAGGTTGAAGGCCTTGCCCTAAAAAAAGATGGACCCGCCAACTGCTGGTGCTTGGGGTTACCACCCCTGCCCACAGCGGTTCAAGCTGCGAAGAAGTCAGGCCAGCCTCTTCTTTAAGTTCACGTAAGGCGGCGGCGCGGGGGGCTTCACCCAATTCAATCCCACCGCGTGGAATGCTGAGGCCAAAGTCACCAATGGCAGGTAAAAACTCGCGCACCAGATAGACATTCCCTTGGTCATCAATGGGTACCACACCCGCGCTTTCTTGCATCGTTCGCCGAACGTCAAACAGGTCGTAACCCTGCGTTACGCCATCTGCAAATGTGTAATCCAAAACGCGCAGACGGCCACGGCTTCCCTCTCCTACTGTGCGCATTGCTTTAAGCGTTGGAGGTTTTGTCATGACGACTGCCCCAAAATTCGCCGTACTTCAACACGGTCATCAAACGGCATGGTTTCTCTGCCCACAATCTGCCCCTGTTCGTGCCCTTTGCCCGCTACCAGTACCACGTCGTTGGGGCCTGCGGCGGCTAGGGCGGCTTCAATCGCGGCGCGACGATCGGCGATGTTCTGCACAGGGGTGGTGCCGCCCGTACCCGCCTGTACTTGGGCGCGAATCGCGGCGGCATCCTCGGTGCGCGGGTTGTCGTCGGTGATAATCACAGCATCGGCCAGCGTTGCGGCAATGTTCCCCATAACCGGCCGCTTGGTGGCGTCGCGATCGCCGCCACAACCAAACACCACATGCAGCTTGCCCTCTGCTGGCACCACGGGGCGCAAGGCGCGCAGAGCCTTTTCCAGTGCGTCGGGCTTGTGGGCGTAATCCACCACAACGGCGGGGGCGGTGTTAGGGTGCGACGTACTGCCACGCACCAACTCCATGCGGCCAGGTACCCCGGTTACCTTGGCGGCCGCAGCCTTTAACTTGGCCCACGGCAGGCCCGCGGCCACGCACAGGCCCAAGGCCACTGCCAAGTTT
>JAIXXE010000128.1 GCA_027490875.1 Alphaproteobacteria bacterium | reverse complement strand
TCCATCACGAGGATCGCGGCCTGCGCTGGCTGGCGGCCCGGTCCCTGGGGAATTTCGACGCCGACGCCGCCGCCCCCCATGTGGAGGCCCTGCTGCAGGCCCTCATCACCAACGCACAACCGAACGACCCCATCGACTGGAGTGATCCCCTCCAGTTCGCAAACTACACGCTGTCCAAGATCCTCTTCAACGGCAACATCACCGCCGCCACCGCGAACGCCCGCAAGGATCTGCTCCTTCCCGCCCTGCGTGTCGCCATGCAGCTGCCCACCGGATATGCCCGCAGCCAAATCAGCACCTTGATCAGCAATCTGACCGCCGAGGAAGCCCAGACGCTGGCCTCAGACCTCATTGAGGCGGTGAGCACGGCCTCGCCGGCCGACACCATGTTCAGCAATGATATCCGCATGGAGGGCGTGAAGACGCTCACCAAATATCGTTTCGAAGAAGGCATCGCAGCTGCGGTCGATCTAGCGAAAACCCAAGGCGGGCATGGCAGCGAAAGCCGCACCGGCGAGATCATGAACATGATCATCAGCTACGGATCCGCCGCCAAGCCGCAGATCCCAGCGCTGAGGGAGTTGATTGCCAGCTTCAACTCCGAGGTCGAGCAAGAGTTGTTTCCCGGTGACGAACTCAACGACCAGCGTGTCGCTGCCGTGGAGGAGGCCATCAAGGCCATTGAGGCCGCCACGGATCATCCGGAGTTAAAGCGACTCTCAAAGTGACTGAAACCAGGGGAGTCTCTTTGCAGCCAAACAAAGGATGGAACATGGATAATGAATAAATATCTCGCAGGACTCGTATCTGGAGCCACGATTGTTGTGTTGGTGGTCGTGAGCCCGGTCCTTGCCGCGGAGACGCTCAAAGAGCCTGTGAAAGTCTTCATCCTCGCCGGTCAATCCAATATGGAAGGGCAGGGCTCGGTGGATCATGACGACAACGGAGGCAAGGGCAACTTGGTCTGGTCAATGGCGAATTCGACGAGCGCTACAAAGATGAAGAGGCTCAAGGACGAAGAAGGGGATTGGGTCGTCAGGGATGATGTGCAGATATCGTTCAAGGTCGGCGACGAGGTCCTCAAGGGTGGCCTCACGGTGGGCTACACAGGCTATGCCGCGGATGGCTCGAGAAGGCACATGGGCCCTGAACTTGGGTTCGGATTTGTGCTTGGCGACTTCTACCAAGAGCCAGTGCTTTTGATCAAAACGGCGTGGGGCGGCAAGAGTCTGTTCGTTGATTTCAGGCCGCCAAGTTCCGGCGGTCAGGTAGGGCCCTGTTACACCAAGATGGTCGAAGAAGTGCGGGCGGCACTGGCTGAACTCGGGGACCAGAAATACGAGATCGCGGGTTTTTACTGGCAACAGGGTTGGAACGATATGTGTGAGCAACCAGCGACTGCTGAGTATTCACGAAATCTCGTCAACCTGGTCAGTGATCTCCGCAAGGAATTCAAGGTGCCAACGTTGCCGGTGGTAGTAGGCGAACTGGGTAATGGCGGACCGGTGACCGAGGGAGAAATGTTTGAATTCAGAAAAGCGCAGGAAGAAGGAACGAAGCAGATCAAGAATGCCGTATTCATCAAGACCACCAACTTTGCCCGGCCTGCTGAGCTGTCACCCTGTCCGACCCATGATCATCATTGGTTCGCCAACGCCGAGAGCTACTTTCTGATCGGCGAAGCGGCCGGCGAGGGAATGAAGAGCCTGTTGAAGTAATCGTTTTCCGTCAGGCCCTACAACGCGTTGGTCAACTCGCGGACTGTGGTTTCCTCGGCGGAAAGACCTTCGTTGTTCATGATCTGTACTTCAGTAGATTTCTCAACGAGGACTTTGGGTGTGCCTACGGGCGCACCCTCAACGAGCGGGCCAAACCTGTTGCCGCGGATCATGACGCGGGCAGCGTTGGTGATGGTAATTGCCGGGCCGACGGGCCAGTTCCACTGGAAGACACTCGGAGTGGTGCCGAAGCCGGAAAACGAGTTGCCTTCAATCAGGATGTTCGTGCTATCGAGCGAGATGTTTTTCGCCGCGTCGCTCACGATGGGTTTGGTGCCGGGAACTCCCGAAAGTGGTGACGCACCGATAACAATGTTGGGATGATTGTTGTCGGTGAAAGTGCAGTCGCGCACCGTGAAGTTGCGAATGGACGATCCTTCCTCGAAATACCATTCGGGCGAGGCGGAAATCGCGGGCTGGAAGCTATTGCTGAAAGTGCACCGTTCAATCGTGCAATTGGCGGCTTTCAAGTTCAGGCACTTCGCACGAAAGACCTGAAACGTGCTGTCGCGGATGATGGTTTCCTGCCCCACCGTCGCCACGTTGATGAGCCTGTCTATGCCGTCTGTCATGGACTCGCGGCTGAAGTTCATGCCGACGCCCACGCCGACACGCTCGGTCACGACATCCCGATCCAGGCCAATAACGAACGTTGCACCGGCGTTGGGCGTGGCTGTTGTGATGATGGCGTCCGAACGCTTTTTTTTGTGCTGCCAATCCCAAAGTTCCACCCGGTCGCCCTGGCGGTAATCGCTGTTTTTAGCCTGCACGACCAGCGTCCGCCTGTCTCTTTGCTCGATAATGCGCGTGTAATTGGACAAAATATCAACGCCGTCGTCGTCTATTTTCGAAAAGTCGCACTGATCGAGTAGAAGCCTTCCGCGAAGGCCGCTTATCTGGCCGCCGCCTGCGCAGGAATAAAGTCTGGTCGAGCCGGGAGGTACACCGATCACGAAACGCCGGAACGTCGTGGTGCCTTCCAGTCCTCTGATATAGAAGCCCGCGTTGGCCCCGCCGCCCCAGTAATTGATATCTTCCAACGTCGTATCGCGTAGATTGCTGAGGATAAAAGCGTGGCTGCGAGTCTCTGTGTAAATGAAAAACCGTTTGCCGGGCCAGTTATCGATGTTGGGCGGCCCGTTCAGCTTCCAGCGCCACGTGCGCTCGCCGGTTTCTGCCATTTCAATCGGACTGGGCCAATAGCGGTCGAGTTGATAATAATGTTTCTCCGGGAACACGAACGGATGCACCATCGAGCCTGTGAACCTCGGATCGTTTGGTGCGGGATAGCCGGGGTCAATTGATACTTCGCACGTCATGTTCGGGATGTCCACACCCGTAATCGTTCCCTGCGTGTAGCCCAGTGGTTCATGATCAATCGAGAGGTTCCTCACGGTGACGCGTTTGCTGTCGAGCAGGCGGAACACCGGCTGATCGAGATCACCCGATACGATGGTGGTGTCGCCTTCGCCTTGAAACGTCAGTTCGTCAGCACCGGTGATGCAAATGGACTTTTCCGCTCCCATCGCCGTTTTGTAGCGGCCCGAAGGGAGCGATACGACGGCACCCGCACCCTGTTTGTGTGCCGCGACAATGGCTGCGTTGATAGCCGCTGTGTCGTCGGTCGCGCCGTCGCCTTTGGCGCCAAAGTCTTTGACGTTGATCGGCTTCATATCGGTGCCTGACACCGGCAAGGAGCCAAACAGCGTCACCGTGAGAAGAGCGAAAGTCGCCGTCAATGCGGTGTGGCGTATTCTCTTCATCTGAGAACGTGTTCCTTCCAGTGTGTCAGTTGTGTTCACCGTGCTTTACGGGCCTCATCTTCACTCGATAGCCGACCCTCTGGTCGTCGAAGTCGTGCCATGTGTGGCTGTCGGTGGCATCTTGAGGCCGACAGATCTCGGGCCTGTGGCTCAGGTGGATCCAAGCGACCCGGGGTTTATGTGCATGCCGCTCTTTGTGCGACGAGGCTTCCCGCGGCGGGAAAGCACTGATGAGCCGTCTCCCCTTTGTCCTGCTTTTGTCTCTACGATCCGCTGGGAGGCCGACGTACCATCGGACGGGGCCAAAGTCGGGAATGGGAACGTTTTCACTTCGAAGTAAG
>JAIXXE010000177.1 GCA_027490875.1 Alphaproteobacteria bacterium | reverse complement strand
TGTTATTCCAGATAGCCGCAGGGGGCCCAAAATCGGCAAGCGATTTTTCCCCTGCTGGCTTCTGGAATGACGGGTAATGTGTGTGGTAAGTATTCTTGGGCTTTTCTATATGAGTGAGCTTACATAACTTTCTATGCGTTATTCACACAATTCAACACAACTTGAATAGAAATTTAAGTCTGTTCAGGCCACCGTGTAGTGGCAACAAGAGAAAGAGAGATGTAATGAAAAAACAGATGTACTTGACGTTAAGTTTGGTAGCTATGGCGGCCATGGCCCAAGCCCAGGGTATGAACAACAATGCCAGCACCCCTATGCCCAGTATGCCTGCGGTTTCAACGCCAAGTTCTACCAACCCAACGGCTCCGGTAGAAGGTAAAAATAGCTTCACCAAAGCGCAGGCCAATTCTCGTCTTTCCAAAGCTGGCTTCAGCCATATCTCTGGATTAACAAAAGGTGATAGCGGAGTTTGGCATGCCACCGCCAAAAAACGCAAAATAACCTACAAGGTTACGCTCGACTATCAAGGCAATATTACCAGCAAACAATAACCAAAAAGGATAGATGAAATGACACAAGTTATCATAGGTATGTTTGAATCTTTTGCTGTTGCCCACAAGGCAGTGGCGCAACTTAAATCCGCTGGCATTAAGCCTGACGACCTTAGTATTGTCGCCAACAATGCCGATGATGCCTACAAGCTGACTGATGACACTGTCGCTGAAGTGGAATATGGCGCAGGCACAGGGGCTGCAGTCGGCGGCGTTGGGGGGTTGCTGGCTGGTCTTGGCCTTATGGCTATTCCAGGAGTAGGCCCGGTGGTGGCCGCAGGCTGGCTTGTGGCAACGTTGGCTGGTGCCGCGGCCGGTGCCATTGCGGGTGCAGCCGTGGGCGGGCTTGTAGGTGCCTTTACCCAAGCAGGCATCAGCAACGAAGAGGCTGAAGTGCTGGCTGAACACGTTCGCCGAGGCGGCGCCGTGATATGTGTCCGTGCTGATGATGAGCACGCCAGTAATGTGCGCTCCATCCTTCAGCGTCATGCAAGTATTGACCTGGCCACCCGTCGCAGTAGTTTTGAAGCAGATGGATGGGGAGGCTTTGATACCAACGCGCGCCCGCTGAACTCTCACGAGGTTCACGCCGAACGCTCGCGCCATAGCCATCGCTAAAAACAGAGATGTATAGAAAGTCGCCTTCGGGCGACTTTTTATTAATTTTTATATATAATTAAGGTTGCTGGCGTGTCATAAGCCAAATCAGCTTGCCTGCATCAAAGGCGTTGGGATGTAGCCCTTTGTTCTTTGAAGAGAAACTAGCCCCTGCGCCAGCGGTGGAAGACTTCAAGGCACTTCAGTAAAAACTTTGGGCTATGGGCTTTGCGCCAAACGCCAGCAGCAAACTTATTGGCCTCGGCCATGGTAGGGTAGCTGTGAACCGTACCAAGAATTTTATTCAGGCCTAGATTATATTTCATCGCCAAAACAAATTCAGCGATTAAGTCACCACCGTGGTGACCAACAATCGTGACGCCTAAAATGGTATCTTTACCAGGTTTTGTTAAGACTTTTACAAAGCCGTGCGTCGCCTCTTCAGCAATCGCGCGGTCCAAATCATCAAAACCATATTTGGTTATTTCATAAGGGATGCCTTGAGCCATAGCATCTTTTTCGTTCAGCCCCACACGGGCCACTTCGGGGTCGGTAAAGGTCACCCAGGGCAACACGCGGTAGTCGACCTTAAACTTTTTAAAGGGCGAAAAGAGGGCATTAATGGCCACAAACCATGCTTGGTGTGCTGCCGCATGGGTAAACTGGTAGGGGCCTGTCACATCACCGACGCAATAGATACTTGGAATAGTGGTGCGCAAGAAGGGGTCGGCTGCAATCGTTTGACGCGGAGTTAAGGTAACGCCTAGGTCTTCAAGCCCAAAACCTGTCACACGAGCTTGCCGCCCGAGTGCGAGCAGAATCTCATCAAACGGGATGACGACCCGCAGGCCATTATGGTCACAGATCAGCGTTTTGCCTTCGAGCGCTACAGCCTTATGATTCACGCGTACATCAATGCCTTCTTCGGTAAACCGGCTTGTTACCTCCTCGATGACATCAGCATCTTCGCGCACCAAAATCTGAGCCGCGCCTTCAACCTGTACGACTTGGCTGCCCAAGCGCGCAAAGGTTTGCGCCATTTCGCAACCAATCGGTCCCCCTCCCAGAACCACCAATCTTTTTGGCAGTTTTTTGAGGCCCCACAAGGTATCGCTGGTAAGGTAGTTAACCTTATCCAGCCCTGGCAGATTCGGTACCAACGGGCGGGCGCCAGTCGCCACCACAATGGCACGCGCAGTCACAGTTTTTCCGTTATATTGCACACTATGAGGGCCAGTTATTTTAGCCTCGGCCTTTATACACTCAACGCCAAGTTTCGTGTAACGTTCAACTGAATCATGGGGTTCAATCGTTTGAATCACGCGTTGAACACGTGCCATGATGTCTGCAAAATCAAAGTCTGTGGTGGTATGTTTAAAGCCATAATGTTTGGCCTGTTTGCCATAGTGAAGCATTTTGGCACTGCGGATAAGCGCCTTGCTTGGTACGCAACCGGTATTGAGGCAATCGCCACCCATGGCATGCTTTTCGATTAACAGAACTTTAGCCTTAACGGCAGCGGCAATGTAGGCGCTGACCAAACCACCCGAGCCTGCCCCAACCACGATGAGGTTGTAATCGTAAGGCATTGTTAAGCTCCTTGAATAAAATTACGTTACGGATGATTGACGTATATATTGCAAACCTCTTTTGGCTGCGAGCGGCAGAAACCCTAAAGCCGCAAAGGCCGCAAGCAGAGGGGGAGAAGCCAGATCGCCAAGGCTTGCAATGCTTGCCAAGGCCGTACCGGCATAAACATACACCGCCGTGCCAGGGAGCATACCGACTTGCGACACCCACCAATAGGTCCTCACCTTAATGGGCACCAAACCCATCATAAGATTAACGACAAAGAATGGTGCAACAGGGACCAAACGTAAGGCAAACAGGTAGAACGCGCCTTCTTTGGCAAAGCCATCATTGATAGTTTTTAAAGAGCCTCCATACTTCTTTTGCAGGCTATCGCGCAGCACAAAGCGCGCAGCCAACATCGCCAACGTGGCGCCCGCTACACTGGCAAAACTAACCAACACAGTGCCCCACCAAAAGCCAAACAAGGCACCTGAGAGAACTGTCATAACCGCAGCGGCCGGTAATGACAGCGCGGTGACCAGCACATAGATAGCAAAAAAACCTGCAAACGTGAGCAAGGGGTAGGTGGCCAACCACGCCTGTAAGGTGGCCTGTTCGGCCTTGATTCCTTCTAGCGTGAAATACTGTTGCAGGCCCAGAACAAAAAAGGCGACGACCGCAAGGGCCATCAGGCCCAGAATGAGCAGTTTACGCGTCATGCAGTAATACCGTCAGTAAGGTTAATATAACCACACGAAACACACGTGCGAAGGCTCATGATTTTAGGGGTTAATGAGTCGCGGTTGGCGTAAAGACCATGGCCACACCATTCATGCAGTAGCGTTTGCCGGTAGGTTTGGGGCCATCGTTAAAGACGTGCCCAAGATGCCCGCCACAACGGCGACAGTGGACTTCAGTGCGGGGGTAGACCAAACTCCAGTCGGTGCCGGTACCAATGGCTTTATCGTAGGGCTGGTAAAAACTTGGCCAGCCTGTGCCACTGTCAAATTTCGTTTTGCTGCTATAGAGCGGTAGATTACAGCCCGCACAGCTATAAACCCCTTCGCGCTTTTCATGATTGAGAGGGCTGCTGGCCGAGGCCTCGGTGTGGTGCTCGCGCAGAACGCCGTATTGCTCAGGCGTGAGGATGCTCTTCCACTCGGCTGGCGTTTTGGTTATTTCAAATTCATTGGGTGTCATAGCATTCTCTGCCTGAATTGTTCGTGTAAAAAGGCTGGGTAAGGCTGCGATTGTGAAGGCTGCGGCCGCGCCCTGTGCAGCGCGATGAATGAACTGGCGACGTGGATTATTCATGGTTATTTGCCCTCCCATACGGCCTTAATGCGTTGGTCGCGACCACAGTTCCAGCGGTAAAACTTGTATCTGGTCGTATTTTTACTGGCATAGTTTTGGTGATAGTCTTCAGCAGGCCAAAAGGTGGCGGCGGGCAGAATGTCTACGTTAACGGGTTGTTTGAGTGTCGTGGCTGCCGTTTTCAGGATGGCAGTAGCACTGACTCTTTCAGCGTCGTTGGCAACAAAAATAACCGGGCGGTAGCTTGGCCCGCGGTCACAGAATTGTCCGCCATTGTCGGTAGGGTCGATATGCCGCAAGAAGGTGCCGAGCAAGTGATCGTAGCTAACCTTGGCTGTGTCGTAGGTTACTTCAACCACCTCGATGTGCGGGATTTTATAGGTGCTATCGAGCGTATGGTAGTTTTGGTACGTCGCGTTGGGTCGGTCGCCGCCGGCATACCCTGAAATTGCGTTTACAACGCCGGGCACCTTGCGCATATCGTGCTCGAGGCACCAAAAGCACCCACCCCCCAACACTGCTTTTTGTAAGGTTTCAGCATGGACTGGAACCAAAGGGTTGATTGCGCCAGCAAGAAGGAGAGACATAAGGATCCTTTTCATAAGACTACGCCCATTTCCCTTTGATTGATTCATCTACCAATCGGTAGGTTAAGTAATAGTAGCACATCGGAATGGGGCACCAATACACCGTTATCATACGATGTAACCTTGCTGAAAGACTGAGAGATGAAGCTTCGTCACCCAAACATGCGCAGCACAAGCAATGAGGCAGTGTCGCGTAAAACAGACTTGGCTACTTGCCAAAGTCTGCTCGGTTGACCGTAGCAGTAGATTTGGCGGTCGAGCTGCTGGGTTTCTCGAGCGGTGCCACGATGCCATGGGGGGCCAGGGCTGCTTCCAGTAGCCCCAGCGCGGCATGGAGGCGCCGCCAGAGCGTCGTTTTGCTAACACCTGCCAACAATGCCAGCTGTGCGGTACTGTATCGGTAGCTAAGGCGTACCCGCAGCCCTTTTTGGCGCAGGCTTTCCTGATGCTTCATGGCGGCGCGGAGACGGGGCTCGTCGGCCCAGTCGCCCCACGCCCACAACCGCAACAGCTGGGCCATCGGGGCGGGTAAGGCTTGGGCGGCCTGTTCGATTTTAAGAGCCAAGTCAAGCCGTTCGGCCGCCTCGGTAGGGGCCTTGGGTCTAAAGCGACCGGCCCATAGGTCGGCAACCTGGGTCGCTTCGGCTGCCAGATTGAGTCGCTCCAGCGCCGCAGCAGTGTGCTGCGCAGGCGTCAGCGCCACGCGGTTGGCCAATGAACCACTGGTACGGGGCAAGCGGCGGCGCCGTAGCACTTCCACCGCCCAAAACAGGGCTTCGCCAGCGTTGGCGAACAGCGGGCCGTGGGGGCCATCGTGGGCAGTATCGGCGGTGGAGTTTAGGTGGGGCAACAAGGTGGGGTGCAGAGGCATGGGGGGGCTTTCTGGTTGGTGTGGCCTCAGTGGGCCTAAAGTGGGAAGAGCTGTCAGCACTCAGCTACGTGTGGTGCCAGCCGGTAGTGAGAGTGTCATTGAAAGTCATCAGGTTATTTAACCAAAAATGCGTGTGAGGTTGTAAAGTTGTACGATGAAGGACGTATGCTGATGCATGGTTCAGCGGCAGCCTTTGTAAGCTTGGGGGTGGCAAAGGCGGGGGCTCTTTGCTAGAATGTTAGGGCTTAAGAGGGAGAAGCGGGGATGAGTTTTTTTAATCAGCCATTGGGGCAGGCCGATGCTGCGGTTGCTGCGGCATTACAGGGCGAAATGGTGCGTCAGCGCGAGGGAATCGAGCTCATTGCCAGCGAGAACTACGTCAGCCAAGCGGTGCTGGAGGCCGTGGGGAGCATTGCGACCAATAAGTACGCCGAAGGCTACCCAGGCAAGCGCTATTACAATGGCTGTTTTGAGGTAGATAAACTGGAAGCACTGGCGATTGAGCGCGCCAAGCAGCTGTTTGGCGCAGCCTATGCCAATGTACAGCCGCACAGTGGCAGCACGGCCAATCAGGCGGTGTTTTTGGCGTTGCTGAACCCCGGCGATAAGATTTTAGGGTTGCGGCTGGACCAAGGCGGCCACCTGACCCACGGCAGCCCGGTGAATCTTTCGGGCAAGTGGTTCGATGCACATTTTTACGGTGTACGCGAAGGCGATGACCTGATTGATTATGACGCGCTGGAGCAACAGGCCCATGCACTGAAACCCAAACTGATTTCCGCCGGTGCCAGCGCCTATCCTCGCAAAATTGATTTTACCCGCATGGCCAAAATTGCCCACGAGGTTGGGGCGCTGTTCATGGCCGATATTGCCCATATTGCAGGCCTTTGTGCGGTTGGTCTGCACGAAAACCCCGTGGGGGTGGCCGATGTGGTCACCACCACCACCCACAAAACCCTGCGCGGGCCACGGGGCGGAATGATTTTAAGCCGCGACGAGGCGCTGGGTAAGAAGTTTAACAGTGCTGTTTTTCCGGGGATTCAGGGCGGCCCGTTGATGCACGTAATTGCCGGTAAGGCCGTCGCCTTTGGCGAGGCATTGCAGCCAGAGTTCAAGGCCTATCAGGCCCAGATTGTTAAAAACTGCCAAGCTATGGCTAAGGCTGCAGAAGCAGGCGGCGTGCGGCTGGTAAGTGGCGGGACCGACAACCACTTGGCGCTGATTGACCTGCGCCCCTTGGGCCTAACAGGGGCCGAAGTGACCGATTTGTTGGAAGCCGCGCACATCACAGCCAACAAAAACATGGTGCCGTACGACACCCAACCCCCCGCCAAGACCAGCGGCGTGCGGGTAGGCAGCGCGGCAGGCACCACGCGGGGCTTTGGGGAAGCCGAGTTTACCCAGATTGGGGCTTGGATTGCTGAGATTGCCCAAGCCGCCCAAGCTGGTAATGGCCCCGCCAAGGCCGAAGCCGTAGGGGCCGAGGTAAAAGCGCTGTGCGCGCGGTTCCCGCTGTATGGCTAGCAAAAGGGGCTGTGGGGATTGGCTCCTCTGACCACACCCCCCCGCTGCGGCGGGGGGATTTTTTACCTTTGCGCTAGCGCTGCGTGGCCACTTTTTTAGGCAGTGTGGGGTGGGGATTTCTGGCTTTTTGCGGTGTTTTCAGTTAAGTTTGCTGGGTTAGAGGAGAGAACCCATGGCCGTTGATTCCAGCAATCCATTGCTAAGCACGCAGGTGCAGCCCATTACCATTGAAGAGGAAATGCGCAAGAGCTACCTCGATTACGCCATGAGCGTGATTGTGAGCCGCGCCTTGCCCGATGTGCGCGATGGCCTCAAGCCCGTGCACCGCCGGATTTTATACGCCCAGAGCCTGATGGGCAACGATTGGAACCGTAAGTACCTTAAATCGGCCCGCGTGGTCGGGGACGTGATGGGTAAATTCCACCCACACGGCGACAGCGCCATTTACGACGCCATGGCGCGGATGGCCCAGCCCTTCAGTCTGCGCCTGATGCTGGAAGATGGCCAAGGTAACTTCGGGAGCATGGACGGCGATAGTCCCGCCGCCATGCGTTATACCGAAATCCGGTTAAGCAAAGCCGGCAGCGCCATGCTGGCCGATATTGACGAAGATACGGTCGACTTTCAGCCCAACTACGACGGCAGCGAGCAGGAACCACGTGTGCTGCCTACACGTATTCCTAACGTGCTGGTGAACGGTGCGGGCGGGATTGCTGTGGGGATGGCGACCAACATTCCACCCCACAACCTGGGTGAGGTGATTGACGCCTGCCTACACCTGTTGGCCAATCCCACCGCCAGCACCGAAGACCTGAATCAGTTTGTGTTGGGGCCCGACTTCCCCACTGGCGGCACGATTGTTGGGCGAGGTGCCATTTTAAGCGGCAATGCCATCGGGCGCGGCAGCTTGGTGCTGCGCGGTAAGGTGCAGATTAAAGACCCCGACACCAAACCCATCCTGATTATTACCGAAATCCCCTATCAGGTGAACAAGGCCACGCTGGTAGAAAATATTGCGGCGTTGGTGAAGGATAAAATTGTCGAGGATATTTCTGAAGTCCGCGATGAATCCGACCGTTTTGGCGTGCGCGTGGTGATTGAACTGAAGCGTGGGGCCAACGCTGATGTGGTGCTCAATCAGCTTTACAAGCACACCAGCCTGCAAACAGGCTTCAGTTACAACATGGTGGTACTGGATGGCGGCCTGCCAAAACTGTGCGGCATTGGCGAGATTCTGCGCGCCTTCCTGACGCACCGCGAAGAAGTTGTAACCCGCCGTACCACCTTCCGCTTGAGCAAAGCCCGCGACCGCGCGCATATTTTGGTGGGCTTGGGGGTAGCCGTGGCCAACATCGATGCCGTGATTAAAATCATTCGCAACGCACCCGACGCCGCCACCGCCAAGGAACAGCTGATGAATCAGCCGTGGGCCGCCGATGCCGTGGCACCCTTGCTGGCGTTATTGGGTGAGGCGGTAAAGACCGCCGAGTACCGGCTTTCGGCCCTCCAGGCGCAGGCAATCTTGGATTTACGCTTGCAGCGCCTTACTGGGCTGGAGCGTGAAAAAATCCTGAACGAAGCCGCCGAAATTGCGGAAATTATTCGTGGGCTGCTGGCCATCTTGGGTGATCGCAATGTGCTGCAAACCGTGATCAGGGATGAACTGGTTGACGTTAAGGAACAATTTGCTACGCCCCGCAAGACCGAGATCATCGACGGTGGCGCCGACATGGAGATGGAAGACTTGATTCCGCCCGAAGATGTGGTGGTGACCATTTCATCGGACGGCTACGTGAAGCGGATGCCGATTTCGGCCTTCCGAGCCCAACGGCGCGGTGGCAAAGGCAAGGGCGGAGCCAACCTGCGGGAAAATGAAGAAATGGCCAGCCTGTTTGTGGCCAACACGCACAGCCCGATTCTCTGCTTCACCAACCTTGGCAATGTCTTTAAACTAAAAGGCTATATGCTGCCGCAAGCCAACGCGACCAGCCGCGGCAAAGCCTTCATTAACCTGTTGAAGCTGGAACAGAATGAGCAGGTGGCGGCGGTGGTGCCCATCCCGCGCGATGAAGCCACCTGGCCACAGCATTACCTGGTGTTTGCCACGCAACGGGGTGTGATTCGTAAAACCCCGCTGACGGCCTATGCCAATGTGCGCCAGACCGGTATTTACGGCATGGGGCTGACCGATGGCGACCGCCTGCTGGCGGCCCACCTGCTTGATCTGACCAAGACCGAAGGCGCGGCCACCAGTGGCGCCAGTGTGCTGATGAGCAGCCAAAACGGGCAAGCCGTTCGCTTTAGTGCCGCCGAAGACGAACTGCGGGCCATCGCCAGCCGCACCAGCACGGGTGTGCGCGGCATGAACTTGAAGCACAACGATGCCGTGATGGCCATGCACCTGATAGCTCCGCACCACACCCATGTGCTGACAGTAACCGCCAATGGCTACGGCAAACTAACACCGCAAGAAGAATACCCCGAGAAGGGGCGTGGCACGATGGGCGTGATTTCCATCCAGACCACCGCCCGCAACGGCCATGTGGTGTGCGCCGTGCCTGTTACGCTGGATGGCGACCTGAGCGATGAAATCATGATCGCCACGGCCGACGGCCAGATGATCCGCATGCGCATCCCCGATATCTCGGTGATTGGCCGCAATACGCAAGGGGTGCGGTTGTTCAGCATCGATGGCACCAAGGTGAAGCTGGTAACAGTCCTGCCCGCCAGCATGCTCCATGGCGGCGATGAAGCTGCAACTGAAGAGGCTTCGGTACCTGAAAATGCTGAAATGCCGTTACAGCCGCAGGCTTAAGCGGTTGAAAAACATTAAAGAGGCTGCTTGACGGCCTCTTTTTTTTGGCTTAAAGCCCCTCTATGCCCCAAGGTTGCGGGCAACGGGTGGCTTGGCAGGGTGCCAAGCTGGCCGGATAAGCAACTGAAATTATAGGGAGATAATCTCATGAACAGCCGTCCTCATACCAGTCATCACGTCATGAATGCCGTGGCCAAACCAGCCCAAGGTAAGGGTGCTGCCCGCGCACTGCGCCGGGCTGGCATGGTCCCTGGCATTATTTACGGCAAGGGCAACGAAGCCGGCGAAACCATCGGCGTAAGCGCCCATGACCTGGCCAAGGCCCTGCGGATTGGTCGCTTTTTCACCCACACGCAGGAACTGGTGCTGGCTGGCAAGACTGTGAAGGTGATTGCCCGCGACATTCAGCGCCACCCCGTGACCGATACCCCGATTCACATCGATTTCATTCGCTTTGACCCAAGCCGCGTGATGAACGTGAACGTGACTGTGACGATTACTGGTTCCGACAAGAGCCCCGGGATTAAGCAAGGGGGTGTGCTGCAGTTGATTGAAGCCGAACTGGAAGTGGTGTGTCGTGCCGATGGTATTCCGCAAGAAATCATCGTCGACATCAGCGCGTTGGATATTGGCGACAGCGTGCACCTGAGCGAAATTAAGCTGCCGCAAGGCGTAAAGAGCGCCGTGACCGACCGCGACCTGACCATCGCCAGCGTGGTCAGCACCCGCACCAGCAAGATGGAAGACGAAGATGCTGCCGCCACGGCCGCACCCGTAAGCGCAGAAGTGCCTGCTGCCGCCCAGAAGAACGATGGCAAGCCGGTGGAAGCTGCAGCCCCTGCCAAGGACGCCAAGAAGGGCAAATAGTTTCGCCCAAAAAAACGGCCCCCCACGGGGCCGTTTTTTTGGGTTACCAAAGCCTATTGCAATGCGCCAAGCCGTTGTAGCGCGCGGGTGCGCATGGCGGGGGTCAGCGCGCCGCCTTGCTCGGGCAGGCCAAGCAGCCGTTGGGTGTAGGCCAGTGCGGTCACGCGGTCGTTTTTTTGCATAGCTTGCAAGGCCAGCAGTTCCAATGCCAGTGCTACGGTTGGGAGGGGCGGCGTCCCAATCTCGGTCTGGGCCAAAAGTTCCAGCTGGGCCTGACCTTCCGCCGGGTTGGTTGTCAGCAGCACCATTGCCGCATTCAGTTGGCCCAAGGCTCGCAACCAGTCGGGCTGTTGGGTATCGTCGGCCAGCGTGCGGTAGGCAGTTAACTTTTCAGCGGGCGTTGTTGCTGCCGATGCCTGCGCAAGCAACCCCAGCGCGCGGTAGCCATAGCGGCTTTCGGCCACAAATGCAGGCAAAGCTTGATTAAGTGTGCTTAGCTCGGTTTCGCGCAGCAGGTCATCCCAGTGCGCGGCGGTGGTACGGTCGGCATGGGCTTGCCAGGCACCATAGGCCTGCCAACCCGCCACTGCCAGCATGGCCGCCCCAACCGCACCAAAAAGCGGCCAGCGCCACTGGCGCCAGAGGGTTTGCACCTTTTCCACGCGCATGGCTTCATCCACTTCGCGCAGAAAGGCGGCGGTTTGGTCGGGCGAAACCTTGGGTGGCATGGGCACAGCTGCCACCGGTGCGGCAGGCATGGCCGCCGCTGGCTTGGCCGTTTTGCTGCGTGACGTGGCTTTGCTGCTGGGGCGTGTGTGGCGAGGTTTGTTCATGGCATTTACCTTGCGGGGCTACGCAAAAAAATCAAGCAAATTGTGCACCGGCGGCCAAATCCAAACGCTCCATTGGTGGGCGCCAGGCTACCGGGAAGGGCTTGGGCGGGAGTTGAAGGGCTTCGCCCGCAAACTGCCAGCCCGCCAGTGCGGCTGCCAGCATGCTGCGCTCGTCGTCCTGATGACAGTCCAGCTTAAGGGTGGGTTGCTGCAAGAACAGCACGCGGTCTGAATTGCGGTACGCCTCAAGGGTTTCGGTTCTGCGCCGATAGCGTTCCAGAAAAACCGAGCGCCACGCTGGCGGCAGGCAGGTCTTCATGAACAGTTGCTCAATCAGGCCGATAGTTTGGGCATCTTCAGCTGGCGTTCTGGCCCGAAGGGTTAGAACATAATCGGCCCCAAGGTCAAAGGCCTCCCTAACCGGCAAGGCGCTGGAAAGGGCGCCATCCCACAGCGGTAGATGCGGGCACGGTGGGCTTAAAAAAGGGATGCGGGCCGTTGCCTTGGCGTACTGTTTGGCGGTGGTGATGGGCTGGCCGTTTAGAACCAATGTGGCAGGTGTGCCATCGGGGTGCGTGGCGGTCACAAAAATGGTGCTGGGGTGCTGCACCAACCTAGGCCAATTCAGCCCAACATGCTGCGAAAATGGCCCGTCAATCAGCTGGTCGATATCGAGAATCGGGCGGCGCGGCTTGACGAGATGAAGGAAGTTAAGAAAGCGGTTGCGGGGGTCATCGTAAAACCCACGGCGCGAGGTGCAGGCAATCGCATCGGGGCCGCGCACCGTTTGTCCTCCTGCGTAAAACAGACCAGAAAGCGCCCCCGCTGAAGCGCCCCCGATGATATCGCCCATAAAGTTGTGGGCCTGAAGGTAGGCAAACATCTCACCCGTAACCACCCAGCGCATGCCGCCGTCTTCAGCCACAATAGCCAGTTTGTAGGGGTCGGGCTTCCCCTGCAGGCGTTGGTGAATCAGCTGGGCAACGGGGTGCATGCGGCTAGGCGTGGGTAAGGCGCTGCACATACGCGGTGGCGGCCTCGGTCGCCACGCGGCCGCGCGGGGTGCGGCTGATGAACCCCAGTTGCAGCAGGTAGGGCTCGGTCATGTCTTCCAACGTGTCT
>JAIXXE010000003.1 GCA_027490875.1 Alphaproteobacteria bacterium | reverse complement strand
GAATGACGGGTAATGTGTGTGGTAAGTATTCTTGGGCTTAGCTATAGATTCTTCGGCTGAGTTTACCCCCGACTACGCTCGCGGGGTCTCTGAATGACACGTTCCTTACTTTTGTAACAAGTCATGATGGGTTTCGCTATAACGGTAGCGGCTCTATCTTCCCCCCGCAAACTTCGTATACCTCAAATACAAATCTCCACAACCCAACCAAAAGGGCCCCGAAGGGCCCTCTCTATCCAGACACGTCTAGAACTTGACGCGCATGTTAACGCCGTAGAGGTCAACGCTCTCGGTGTTCAGCTTGCTGGCAGCTGTGGTGTTGTTAGCGGCATCGGCATCGAACGTGCGATACAGACCAGCAACGCTCACACCGTGACCCAGGTTATACTGGGCGGCCAGACCGTACGAGGACAGTTCGTCCTTGTTGAAGGTTCTGCTGCGGAAGTGTTCGTTGATGCTGTAGTCAGCGGCAACTTCGAAGGCATCCCAGGCGTAACCAACCTTGGCGTACCAACCTTCACCTTCCTTAGTACCGGCAGTCTTCTTGTCGAGGTTCTCGGCAACGTAAGCCAAGGTCCCGGCCAGACCGGTTGCATGAGCCACACTCACGCTTGCACCCATCGTGCTTTCCAGCGCGTTGGTGTTAGCGGTGTTGGCGTCATTGTTCAGCTGCATCCCAGCGGCACCGGAGACTTTGAAGTCACCCATGGCACCATCGTAGAAACCAGCCAAGTCCATGTCGCCACCTTGCTGGATGCTACCACGGCCTTGGAAGCCGGCGAAGATCGGGCTGTCGTAACGAATGCTGTTCTGGCGCTCATCAGCAAAGCTGCTGGTCATGCCGCCAATGGTCAGGTCTTGGGCACCACCGGTGGTTGCATCAGCGTCAACAAAACCGTTGCCGGCTGCTGTGGTACGGAACTTCAGACCGCCACCAATCTTACCGATGTCAGAGGTCATGACGTCTTGGGCACCAGTCAGGTCAATCCCAGTAACGCCGTCGGTCGCAACACTTTGCTTCCCAACGTACACGCCACCGAAGTTACCGCTCAGGCCAACACGGGCTTGACGGCTACTAAAAGCACCAGCCACGTTACCAGGGGTGCTGGCATTGGTGTGGTTTACACCGTTGGCTTGCTGGGCAAAGCCACTGCTGGAGTTATCAACCATGTCCATTTCAAACAGCGCGCTGGCGGTCAGGCCATTGTCAAGCGCTTGTGCGCCCTTCAAACCCATGCGGGTGCTGCTCATTGCATTGTCAACGATAACGACGTCGGTGTCCTTACCATCGTTGTAACCAACCACAGCCTTATTAACCTGGCCGTACATTTCTACGTCAACCGCACCAGCGGTCGCGGCGATTAGAGCCAGAGCGCTCGTCGCCAGAAGGGTCTTTTTCATGATTTCCCTATCCTTTGTTGTTAACCGCACCATAAAGCCATTGCAGACTTGCAGCCGCGGGGTGAAGGCATAGTGTTTAGCCGGTCGCCCTTTGGCAAGGCCCCATTGTGGGTTGGTTGGGTGGGGTGTGGCGAGATTGCACAGTTTTAACGGAACTGTACTCATCAACTGTGCAGTGGTGTACACTTGTGCACAGCGTTTCGCCCCCACGCAACGCTGTCCAAAACCTGACGCAGCTCAATAATTATGTCAAGCCAAGCACGCTTTGCCCCATGGCAAAATACAGCGATTGTTGCCTAAGAAACCACCGCTGCGCGACGCCAGAGAAACTACAACCTTGTTGAGGCTTCTGCCTGCAGCGATGCCTCTACTATAGTATAAGGCCCATGCAGCCCTACACGCTTTCCGCAGTCGCGCTGGCCTGCAAGGACTGCGAACCAATCCGCTTAAGCAAGCCGCTCAGTTCTTCCACACTGTCGAAGAAGATCCGTACCGACCCACCACTGTTAATTTCTTTCTGCCGGATACTCACCCGCAAACCAACGCGCTCTTGCATCAGCTGTTCGAGTGCCGAGATCTTTGGGTCGCTCGGGCGGCGTCCACGGGCTGGTTGATTGGGCCTTACCAGGTTGCGTACCAAATCTTCGGTCTCGCGTACAGAAAGCTGGTTCTTAATAACCTTGTTCGCAGCGCGTAACTGTAGCTCGGGGTCTTCAGCCAACGCCAACAAGGCACGGGCATGGCCCATCGAAAGTAAACCGTTATTGACACAATCTTTTATCTTATCATTCAAACCCAAAAGCCGTAGCAGGTTGGTGATGTGACTACGGCTCTTGCCGGTCGCACGCGCCATATCTTCGTGGGTATACTTAAATTCGGCCACCAATCGCTGATAACCCGCGGCTTCTTCGAGCGGGTTAAGGTCAGCCCGCTGAACATTCTCAACCAACGCGACTTCCAGCGCGCGCTGATCTTCAAGCTCTCTAATAATCACGGGGACTTCCGTCAGGCCCGCCAACTTGGCGGCACGCCAGCGGCGCTCACCCCCAATAATTTCGTACATGCCTTGCATTTTACCTGGGCGCACCAGCAAGGGCTGCAGCACACCTTGGGTTTTAATCGACAGCGCCAACGCATCTAACAGTGCCGAATCAAACTGACGCCGCGGCTGAACCGACGACGGAATGAGTGCCGTCAGCGGCAGCATGGTCTCGGGTTTCAACGCTGCAGTGGCCGCTTGCCCTACCGGTGTAGTCGCCAAGGCTGCCACAGCGGTATCATCCAGCAAGGCCGAAAGCCCACGCCCCAATCCACGCGCTGCGGCTGGCTTGGTGGCGGGGAGGCTAATACCTGCCAAGGGGCTGGGCACCGGGGTTGGTGTTGAAGCAGAGGTGGCCGTTGGCGTGGCCGCTGATACGGCCGCAGCGAGCGTCACCGTTGGGGTACTGCTGAAATCTTGTGGCAAAGTTGCCTGTGTGAACTGTTGGCCCGCTCCACCCATCACCCCATGGCTCGGCGCCGCCTCGGTCATGGTTACAGGGGCTGTCGTCATCGTCTCGGGGTTTGTAAGTGTCATGGGGTTATCCTCTGGTTTTTGGTCAGTATATTATAAAGTTTAAGGTATGCTTTGCAGCTTAATTCAAGCTGCCGCTGCTGTTGCTGCATGTGTTGCGGTGGTATTCGGCACCAACGTGGGCTGTGCCAAACGCTGCATCAGTTCTGCGGCTAACCGAATGTAGGCTTGGCTGCCAGGCGATTTAACATCATAAATGAGCCCAGGCGCCCCATGGCTCGGCGCTTCGGAAAGTCGCACGTTGCGTGGAATCACAGTTTCAAACACATGCTCGCCCAGATGACTGCGCACATCACGCTCCACCGCCTGCGCCAGGTTGTTGCGACGGTCGTACATGGTCAGCAGCACACCCATAACATTCAGGGGTGGGTTTAGGTTCTTTCTTACCAGCTCGAAGGTTTTGAAGAGTTGGGAAATCCCCTCCATTGCAAAAAACTCGCATTGCAGCGGGATTAAAATATCCGTGGCTGCTACCAAAGCATTGATGGTGAGCAACCCAAGCGAGGGCGGGCAATCAATAAACACAAAATCAAAAGTATCCTGAACCCCTTGCAACGCCTCACGCAGACGATTTTCACGCGCCATCACTGGAACCAATTCAACTTCAGCACCGGAAAGGTGAATGGTACTAGGCACCACCCAAAGATTTGGCACCTGCGTCGCAACCAAAACCTGACTGAGGCTGTTCTCACCCATCACCAGATTATAGCTGCTCTGTTGAAGATTACGTTTATCAATCCCAAAGCCGGTGGTGGTATTTCCTTGTGGGTCAAAATCAATCACCAACACACGGTTGCCGCAGGCAGCCAATGCTGTTGCCAAATTGATGGCGGTGGTGGTTTTTCCCACGCCCCCTTTTTGGTTACTGAGGGCGATAATTCGTGCTGGCATATCTGCTTCTTTCTCTCTAAGCCCGAGGGTTTTAACGCATGCCTTTTATTAAGGCGTTCCCCGTGCAACAGCGGGAAACAAAACCGCGCCAATGGCCTTACAGTGGTCTGGGCAGTGGCCCAAACAGTCATTAAGAGCGCTTAATTTTAAGCACCCATCCTGTCTCCCCTTTGCTCGAGAGAACTCTACTCGAAGTCTGCTCGACTGTCATGGGAAACAGTGTTTCACAAGTCCTTAATTCTTCATCAACTGCTGCACCTTTAAGCAATAACCAACAACCTTCGGGCTTTAAGAAGGGCTCGCTCATCGTAAGGATTTTTTCTAACGGGGCAAAAGCACGGGCCGTAATCACGTCATACT
>JAIXXE010000117.1 GCA_027490875.1 Alphaproteobacteria bacterium | reverse complement strand
GTTGAGATGGGGATTCCTGAAGAGAAGATTGAAATGCTCCTGTTGCCTGAGCAGCAGAAGCCAAGGCCAATGGATCCGCTGTCTGAGAACCAGAACGCGCTGGTCGGCATCCCATTGATTGCTGGCGCGTATCAGGATCACGATGCGCACATCGCGGCGCACGCTCCGATTGCTGAAGAGAATCCAGCGCTGCAGGCGCACATTAATGAGCACTTAGCTCTGAAGATGCGCTTGCAGGTTGAGCAGATCATTGGGCAGCCGCTTCCGCCTCCCGGCCAGCCGCTACCACCAGAGATTGAGAACCAGCTTGCGGTTATGGTTGCACAGGCCATGCAGCAGCTTGCACCATCCTATAAGTCTCAGCCTCCGGGCCCAGACCCATTGCTTCAGGTGGAGCAGATGAAGGTTCAGCAGCGTGATGCTGATAGCAAACTTGACGCCCAAGTTCAAATAACGAAGGCGGAAATAGAAGCCCGGACTGACGCGGAAGACCGGGCTTCGAGAGAGCGGATTGCGGTAATGAAGCTGGAATCCGAAGCCCTGCGTAACAATGGAGGTTTCCAATGAAGATGACTGACATGCGGGCTAAGGCTCGTGCAATTTTCGGCCCAGCAATCGCTGAGCCAATGCCTAAGCAACCTAATGGTGCAAAGGCTCTTCAGGAGCGTGCAAACGCCCGTCCTATTCCCACCTATAAGGTTGGTGGCGTTGTTAAGAAGAACGACCCTCCTCAGCCGACCGCAGCTGAGCGCGCAGCAGATCGCAAGCGTCGCGAAGAGTATGCCAAGATGAAGGTGACGAAAGAACAGGGTGCAGCCATCACCCGTGGTAATCGCGCTGCTGACATTGAAGGTGGCCGTTATAAGAAGGGCGGTAAGGTTCAGACATCCGCTGACACTGCTAAGAAGCTAGCCACCGAAATGGGCGGCATGAAAAAGGGCGGCAAGGCGAAGAAGGACGGACTCGCTGTCATGATTGCTATTGGTTCGCCTATGAAGGGCATGAAGAAGCCAATGAAGAAAGCCGAAGGCGGCACTACAAAAACCAAAGAGGAAGAAGCCGCAGCCGCAGCAGCTAAATCTTCGGCTACACCTCTAAAGGACGCATCACCCAAAACCATGGGACTTCCGGGTACAGGCGGTGTTCAACAAGCTGCCAAGCCTTATTCTGTCGCACCGGGTGCACCTACGCCTCTAAAGGACGCATCACCTAAGACTGCAGGACTGCCGGGGACGAGTGGAGTTCAAGAAGCTGCTAAGCCTGCAATAAAATTTGACCGCAATGCTGCGCTTCAATCCTTTAACGCTATAGCGCGTAACTTTCTTAAACAGGGCGTTCCGATGAAAGAAATCGTCGCGCAGCAGGCTGCTCTCCGCAAACTGCAGATGGACAACAACAGTACTCCAGAGCAACACCAAAGGGCAGCTAATGCGGCCTTGTCAGCAATGTCCCGTCTTGTTCCAGCAAAGGCGCCCGGCTATAAGAAAGGCGGCGCGATGATGACGCCTGTCAAGCGTGCTGCCGGCGGCGCTGCCAAGGTTCGCAAGGGCATGATGACGCCAGAGGGCAAAATCATTGATGCCATGAACAAAGTACGCGGCAAGTAATGGGGGTCGCGACCGTGCCTTAACAGTGCGGTCGCGGACTACCTAGCTCTTGCAGAAGGTGGGCAAAGACTCACCACTGCAAAAAATTACCGGAGAAAAAAGTTGAGCGCAGAAGAGTTAAGCCGCAGAGCGGTTGAGCGTATCAGTGAGCTGCGAGATCGCGCCACAGAATACTCGTTAAATGCACGTTTTAGGCCGTCGAGCCAAGGGGAACGCTATTGCCCCGCGTCGTCGGCAGAAGAGATTGCCCTTCAGGTTCTGGAGGGGAATGCGTTGGTGCGTGGCTATACGGCTGCAATTCAGGTCATCGCCGACGAGTATAAGCGTATGATGCAGCCTGATGATGATAAAATACCGGAGCAAGAAAAAAGGAGTCATTACTAATGAACATGAGTAATATTGAACCGCATGAAGAAGAGCTTGCAAAGCAATTCATCGATGAACAGTTCGTAGAGATGACCGGCCAACCGTTCGATATGCGGCCAGCTGGGTATCTTGTGGCTGTAAAAATTTACATCCGCCCTGAAGAGTTGAAGACGATCAAGAAGGAAGACGGCACGGAAGTGACGCTTTACCTGCCTGACACGGTTCGCGCTGAAGACAAGTTCTCATCGGTTTCGGCCTTGGTGTGCGCTGTTGGACCGGAAGCCTATCAGGGTGAGAAGTTTGAGCGTTCAGGGCCTTGGTGCAAGGTCGGAGACTGGATCTTAATCCCACGCTACGAATCGACGATGGTTTCCTATCGTGGCGTTGCAATGGCTCTCTTGCCCGATGATCGCGTAATGGCTGTTATTACTGGCCCAGAAGATGTTGAATCCGGTAAAGCCGCTAACAATTATTAAGGAGTAGAGCATGGACGAAGAAACAGAAGTCCCCGAACTTCCTTTGACGGAAGAAGGACCGACCGAAGACATCGACATTGAGATAACCGAAGACGATCTCGGTGAGAGCCTAGCGGATTATCAGGAAGAGGAATACGAAGAAGAGCCTGAGGAAGAAGAGCCTGAGGCTGAGGAAGAGCAACCTGAAGAGGAAGAAGAGGAGCCTGAAGAAGAGGCTCCGAAGCGCAGGCGTTCTCCTGACAACCGCATAGCTGAGCTGGCCCGCAGGGCAGCTGAAGCTGAGCGTCGCGCACAGGAAGCTGAGTCTCGTCTGCAGAATGAAGCGCAGATGCGCCAGCAGTCTGACCTTGCGATGATGACGCACTACAAAAACAACCTAATCAACGAAGCTAACTCGGTTAAGCAGCAGCTTGTGGAAGCTCATTCTATGGGCGATAGCGAACAGATCATTGAACTGCAGAGCGTTTACTACAAATTGCAAAACGATCTGTCTGGGGTTGAGAATTGGGAAGCTGAGCAAAAAGTAACAGCTCCAAAGGTGCAGCAAGAGGCTCAGCAAAAAGCGCAGCCTCAGCCTTCACTAGAGCCTCGCACAGCTGGATGGATTCAAAAGAACGAGTGGTTTCAGCCACAGTCTCCTGAGTTCGATCCTGAAATGCACGAAGAGGCAACGCTGTATGCGCGCCGCATCGAGCGGCGGTATCGTTCCGAAGGTCGTGACGACGAAATTGGTGGCATTGATTACTTCACTGAAATCGACCGCCACATGCGCAAGGAATATCCTGACGCATTCTCAGCTGTATCAACCCCAAGCAAGAGAACTCCACCAATGTCTCGTGAATCTAATGTTGCTCCTGTCCAGCGCAGTGCGCCAAATCAGCAGGGCAAAGCATCTAAGTCTATCCGCCTTTCAGTTGATGAGCGTCGCATGGCGCACCAATTAGCTGAATCAGGCGCGATTCGTAATTCGGACGGAAGCCGCATGACGAAACTTCAAGGCGAAAGATACTACGCAGTTCAAAAAGTAAAGCAAAGTAAAGGAGCTTAAAAATGGCACGAGCATCAAGAATCTCGCAAAGCCGAGCAGCAGAATCACGCGAATCGGGTATGCGCAAGCGTCCTGAAACGCACTTCCAATCCAAGTTGTATGTTCCAAAGGACAAGATCCCTGCGAACATGACATATGCTTGGGTCCGCGAATCAACCCTGAACGAACCCGATCCAGACAACATGACGGATCGCATGATCAAGGGCTGGGCTCCAGTTCCTGCGTCACGACACCCTGAAATGGTTCCACCTCCGCTTCCCGGTTATGAAGGCTTGGAAGTTCAGGTCATCCGTCGCGGCGGTCTAATGCTCTGCGAATGCCCAACACGGGACGTTCAAGAGCGTAACGAAGATCGTGATCTGGAAAACATCGAAACCCTGCAGGACGTGGCATGGACTGGTCAGAGCGACCCGAACCTTCCACGCTTCGAGGACAAAGACAGCGGCGTCTCGTTCGAGCGCGTCACGTCGTTTAAGGATTAACCTCCGGCCACAGTGCACTGATACGCGCTGTGGGAACTTCCCTCCGCTCACTCAACTGGGCGGAGGGTTTTTTTATGCTGTTGACGTAGGTATTGAATTAAGTTATTTCTGATGTCCTCGACGCAGGTCACGTATCCTGCACTTCGATAGTGGTCACGTACCCACTCCTTCGGCGGGTAGCCGTTCGATGTCGCGTCACGTATCGCGGTACCTAGCAGGCAGGTTAAAGCCGAATCATTCATTTTAGCATGGAGAAACCGTATGTCTTACGGAACAAATGCGCCTAATGGTTTTCAGCCCGTCAAGAAACTTGATGGATCTGCTTGGACTGGCGCGACCAACCCTTACCAAATCACAAGCACCTACGCGACTGCATTGTTCCGTGGCGACCCTGTAACAACTCTTGCTGACGGCACACTCGGCGTCGGCGTTGCTGGCGCTACCTGCGTTGGCGTGTTCTGGGGTGTTAAGTACACCGACAGCACTGGCGTCGTAAAGTTCATGAACTACTGGCCCGGCAACCCCGGCGGTCTCACCGGCTCGGTCGTTGAGGCTCTCGTGATTGACGATCCGAACACAGTGTTCTCGATTCAAGAAACCAACGCTTCTGGCGTAGCTGGCACTCCGCTTGCTCTTGCTGATCGTGGTTTGAACATCGACTTCCTCTACACTGCTGGTTCGACTTCGACAGGTTCGTCTGCCGTTTCGATCAACAATGCAACAGAAGCCGCCACTAGCACGCTGAACTGCAAAATCCTCCAGCTCGACCCGACTCCGGGTAACGCTGTTGGCTCTTTTGCTAACTGGCTCGTCGTCCTCAACAACCACCTGTACAAGGGTGGCGTGACCGGCCTCTGATACGCCAGTAGGGAGAATTTAAAATGGCTATTAATACAACCGCAATCCGCGATCTGCTCCGGCCCGGTCTAGCCGCCGTTTTTGGCGACTATCCAATGTACCC
>JAIXXE010000104.1 GCA_027490875.1 Alphaproteobacteria bacterium | reverse complement strand
TTGTTGTTATTCCTGATACGGGTTGGGGGCCCGAACAATGAACCATTGTTCTCCCCAACCGCGTTCTGGAATGACGGATGGTGTTGTGGCGTTTAATTATGGGCTTTCGCTATAAACCCTGAAAATGCAAAAAGGCCCGGGGTACACCCCCGGGCCTTTTTGCCGTTGAGCACAGGGTTATTTCACCAACGGCGTCACATCCTTGGCCAGTTCGGTCTGGCGCAGTTGGCGCAGAATCCGGCCGGTACCGGCGGGAATCAGGCGACCCACGATGACGTTTTCCTTCAGACCGCCCAAGTTATCGGTCTTTCCAAGCGTGGCCGCTTCGGTCAGCACCCGCGTAGTTTCTTGGAAGCTGGCCGCGCTGATAAAGCTGCGCGTGGTCAGGCTGGCCTTGGTAATCCCTTGCAGGTACAGCTCAAAGTCGGCAGGCACCTTGCTGTTGGCTACCAGCTTGGCATTTTCCTCGCGAACCTCGAACAGGTCGGCCATTTCGCCTTGCACAAAGGTGCTTTCACCGGGCTTGGTAATCATCACCTTCTGCAGCATTTGCCGAATGATGACTTCCACGTGTTTGTCGTTAATCTGCACCCCTTGCAGGCGGTAAACCTCCTGAATTTGCGTAATCATGAAGTCGGCCAGGGCTTCAATCCCTTGTGCCTTCAGGATGTCGCGTGGGTCAACCGCACCTTCCACCAGCATTTCGCCTGCTTCAATGTAGTCGCCTTCGCGCACGTTCAGGTGAATCCCCTTGGGTACGAGGTACTCGCGTACATCGTCTTGGCCATCGTCGGTCTTGCTGGCAACCGCAATCCGGCGTTTGCCTTTCAAGTCTTTCCCGAACGACACAATCCCCGGGGCTTCGTTCAAGATGGCGCTGTCTTTCGGCTTGCGGGCTTCAAACAGTTCGGCCACCCGTGGCAAGCCACCGGTAATGTCGCGGCTCTTCAGGCTTTCTTTGGGGATACGGGCCAGAATGTCGCCCGCTGTAATGGCTTGGCCGTCTTCGACGGTCAGAATCGCGCCCACCGGCAAGGCATACACGCCCTGCCCGCCGTTCGGCAAGGTTACAATCTTGCCCTTGGCGTCCATCAGCACAATCGAGGGCTTCATGTCGGCCGCGCGGGTATTTTCTTTCCAGTTCAAGACCACCCGGCTGGAAATACCCGAGGTTTCATCGGTCTGCTCGCGCATCGTCACCCCTTCTTGTAAATCCAGGAAGTGAACAGTTCCGGCACCTTCCACCAAAATCGGCGTGGTGTAGGCGTCCCAGTTGGCAATCAGGGCATTGGCCTTCAGCTTGGCGCCGTCGGCGACTGCCAACCGCGCACCGTAGGGCAGCTTAAAGGTTTCGCGCAGGCGGCCGGCTTCGTCCATCATTTGGGCTTCGGCGTTACGGCTGGTGACGATGATCTCGCCGTTGCCATTCTTCAAGGTGGCCACATTGACCAGCTTCAACAGGCCTTCTTTGCTGGCTTCTGCCTTACTTTGGGCGGTTCCAGCAGCAGCTGCTCCCCCAATGTGGAAGGTCCGCATGGTCAGCTGGGTTCCCGGCTCACCAATCGATTGCGCGGCAATCACACCCACCGCTTCACCCAAGGTCACTTCGGTGCTGCGGGCCATATCGCGGCCATAGCACTTCACGCAGATACCGTCGGTGCTCGCGCAGGTCAGCGGGCTACGCATGGCCACGCGTTCAATCCCAGCCTTTTCGATGGCCGTAACGTGTGGCTCATCGATCATGCTGTTACGGGTGACAATCACGGCGCCGGTCAGCGGGTGTACAATATCGGCAGCGGCGATGCGGCCCAAGATGCGTTCGCCCATGCTTTCCATCACGTTACCGGCCTGCATGATGTCGGTCGCCCAGATGAAACGCTCGGTACCGCAGTCGTACTCGGTAATCACGCAGTCTTGTGCAGCATCGACCAGTCGGCGGGTTAGGTAACCAGCGTTGGCGGTCTTCAGCGCGGTATCGGAAAGACCTTTACGGGCCCCGTGGGTCGAGATGAAGTACTGCAGAACCGTCAGGCCTTCCTTGAAGTTCGCCGTAATCGGCGTTTCAATGATGTCACCGTTCGGCTTGGCCATCAGGCCGCGCATCCCGCCAAGCTGACGCAACTGGGCCACGCTTCCCCGCGCGCCCGAGCTGGCCATCATGAAAATCGGGTTCACGGAAGGCTGTTGCTTGGTTTCCTTTTCGTTTTTAACGGGTTGGTCGCCGATGCTCTTCATCATGGCATCCTTGATCGCATCGCTGGTGCGCTGCCAGATATCCACCACCTTGTTATACTTTTCACCGCTGGTGATGAGCCCGTCTTGGTACTGTTGCTCAAACTTGCGTACTTCCGATTCCGCATGACCAACCATTTTGTGCTTTTCTTCGGGCACGACCATGTCGTCTTTCCCGAACGAAATCCCAACCTTCGCGGCATAGCGGAAGCCCAGCTGCATCAGCTTGTCGGCAAAGATGCAGGTCTCTTTCTGACCGGCGGCAAGGTAAACCTCGTGAATCAGCTTCCCAACTTCCTTCTTGCCCAGCACCTTGTTGATGCTCTCAAAGCCGAGCTTCTCGGATTTTGGCAGAATCGAGGAGATAATCGCCCGGCCCACGCAGGTGTCGTACGTCACGCCCCGGAAGCGGAACTTGATGCGGGTGTGCAGGTTCACGGCCTTGCTCATCAGCGCGTGTTCAATTTCGCCCAGGTCGGCAAACAGGCTGCCTTCACCGGGCTGGTTGTAACGCGCCAAACTCAGCCAATACAGCCCCAAAATCATATCTTGGGAAGGCACAATGACCGGCTTGCCGTCGGCAGGCTTCAGAATGTTGTTGGTGCTCATCATCAGCACGCGGGCTTCTAACTGCGCTTCCAGGCTTAGTGGCACGTGCACCGCCATCTGGTCACCGTCAAAGTCGGCGTTAAAGGCAGTGGTGACCAGTGGGTGGAGCTGAATGGCCTTGCCTTCAATCAGTTTAGGTTCAAAGGCCTGAATCCCAAGGCGGTGCAACGTCGGCGCACGGTTCAGCAGCACCGGGTGCTCGCGGATGACCTCTTCCAATACGTCCCACACCACGTCTTCCTGGCGCTCAACCATCTTTTTGGCAGCCTTGATGGTCGTGGCTTCGCCGCGCAGTTCCAGCTTATGGTAAATGAACGGCTTAAACAGTTCCAGCGCCATGGTCTTTGGTAAGCCGCACTGGTGCAGCATCAGGTCGGGGCCCACGGTAATCACGCTTCGGCCCGAGTAATCAACCCGCTTACCCAGCAAGTTCTGGCGGAAGCGACCCTGCTTACCCTTCAGCATATCGGCCAGCGATTTAAGCGGGCGTTTGTTGGCACCGGTAATCACGCGGCCGCGGCGGCCGTTATCGAACAACGCATCCACGGCTTCTTGCAGCATGCGCTTTTCATTGCGCACGATAATTTCTGGCGCACGCAGCTCCATCAGGCGCTTTAAGCGGTTGTTACGGTTCACCACGCGGCGGTAAAGGTCATTAAGGTCAGAAGTCGCAAAGCGGCCGCCATCCAGCGGCACCAGCGGGCGCAGTTCGGGCGGCAGCACGGGGATGACATCCATAATCATCCACTCAGGTTTGTTGCCGCTTTCCAAAAACGCGTTGATCATCTTCAGGCGCTTGACAATCTTGCGGCGGCGCAGGTCGCTGACGTCTTCGGTCAGGTCAGCGCTCAGCTCGGCCTGCAGGCCGGGCAAATCCAGGCTCCGCATCAGGCTACGAATGGCCTCGGCCCCAATCTGGGCGGTGAAGCTCTCTTCGCCGTGGGCGTCCAGCGCTTCGTAGTATTCTTCTTCGGTAATCAGCTGGCCTTTTTCAAAGGGTGTCATGCCCGGTTCGGTCACCACAAACTTTTCGAAGTACAGAATCGCTTCCAGCTCCTTCATCTGCATATCCAGCAGCGCGCTCATGCGGCTTGGCAGCAGCTTCAAGAAGCCGATGTGCGCGACCGGAGCAGCCAGCTCGATGTGGCCCATGCGCTCGCGCCGTACTTTGGTTTCAATCACTTCCACGCCGCACTTTTCGCACACAATCCCGCGGTGCTTCATGCGCTTATACTTGCCGCACAGGCACTCGTAATCCTTAATCGGCCCAAAGATACGGGCGCAGAACAGGCCGCCATGCTCGGGCTTGAAGGTCCGGTAGTTGATGGTTTCGGGCTTCTTCACTTCGCCGAAGCTTTGAGCCCGAATGGTGTCGGGGTTAGCCAGCGAAATCTTAATCGCATCAAACTGCTTCACGGCAGGTTGGTTGAACAGGTTCATGATGGAGGTGTTGGCGCGCATGGGCTTATCCTTTTTAGCTGTTCCGTAACTTAACCGTTGTAGCTGCTGCTGGAGCTGCTGCGGCTCAGCCCCGGGCGTTTACGCGGGCTACCGCCCACGGCACCTGGGCCCATGCCTAAGGTTTGTGGCTGCTGCGCGTAGGTGCTGGTACCTAAATCTGGCCCGCCACCCGTTTCATTCAGCTCCACATTCAGGCCAAGGGCCTGAATTTCCTTCACCAACACATTGAAGCTTTCGGGCACGCCCGCTTCAAAGTTGCTTTCGCCGCGCACGATGGCTTCGTAGGTCTTGGTACGACCGACCACGTCATCGGATTTGATGGTGAGCATTTCCTGCAGGGTGTAGCTTGCACCGTAGGCTTGCAGGGCCCACACTTCCATTTCCCCGAAACGCTGGCCCCCGAACTGAGCTTTACCACCCAACGGCTGCTGGGTAACCAGGCTGTACGGCCCAATGCTGCGGGCGTGGATTTTCTCATCCACCAAGTGGTGCAGCTTCAGCATGTACATAATCCCAACCGTGCTGGTCTGCTCGTAAGCATCGCCAGTCCGGCCATCGAACAGCTGGGTTTTGCCACTCTCGTCGCAACCAGCCATTTTCAGCAGGTTATTGATTTCACCTTCCGGGGCTCCATCGAACACGGGGCAGGCCACGGGCAAGCCCTTGGTGAGGTTTTGCGCCAGTTCCAGTAGTTCTGGGTCGTTCAGCTTATCAAGGCTCTTGACGGTATCCTTCTGGTAAAGCTCGGCCAAGAAGCTCCGCAGTGCCTTGGTATCAACCTTTTTGCCAGCATGGGCTTGCGCCAGAAGGTCGGCAATTTTACGGCCAATATTAAACGCCGCCCACCCAAGGTGGGTTTCCAGAATCTGCCCCACGTTCATCCGGCTTGGTACCCCCAATGGGTTCAGTACCATATCAACTGGGCGGCCATCGGCCAGGAAGGGCATATCTTCAATCGGGTTAACCTTGGAAATGACTCCCTTGTTCCCGTGGCGACCGGCCATTTTGTCGCCCGGCTGAAGCTTACGCTTCACGGCCACAAACACCTTCACCATCTTCAGCACACCGGGTGGCAGCTCATCAGCTTGGCGAACCTTGGCGCTCTTTTCGTCAAAGCGCTTGCGCAGCGTTGTCAGGTTTTTTTCCAGCTGAGTTTGCAGGGCTTCAATCTGGCGCTGAACCTTATCGGTGCTAACGCTCACGCCCCACCATTCGGTCGGCTTCATGTGCTCGAGCATATCGGCGTCAATCGCCTTGCCCTTCACCACTTTACCGGCCTTGTTGGCAGCGGTTTGGCCCACCAGCAGGTCCTTCAGGCGGTCGTAGGCGTCGGCTTCCAGAATCCGCCGTTCGTCGTCGGTATCCTTCTGCAGCTTGGCAATCTCGGCCGCTTCAATATCCAACGTACGGGCATCCTTTTCGGCACCGCGACGGTTAAAAATCTTCACGCCCACCACCGTACCATTCACGCCCGGCGGCAACCGCAGCGAGGTATCGCGAACATCGGCCGCCTTTTCACCAAAAATGGCGCGCAGCAGCTTTTCTTCCGGCGTCATCGGGCTTTCGCCCTTGGGGGTAATTTTACCCACCAGAATATCACCAGCGCCCACTTCGGCACCCACGGCCACAATCCCGGCTTCATCCACATGGCGCAGGTTTTCTTCGCCTACGTTCGGGATATCGCGGGTAATTTCTTCAGGCCCAAGCTTGGTATCACGCGCCATCACCTCAAACTCATCGATGTGAATCGAGGTAAAGATGTCGTCGCGCACAATCCGTTCGGAAATCAGGATGGAGTCTTCAAAGTTATACCCATTCCAAGGCATGAAGGCGACCAGCACGTTGCGGCCCAGCGCCAATTCTCCCAGGTCTGTGCTGGCCCCGTCGGCCAGCACGTCGCCGATTTGAACCACATCTCCAACCTTGACCAATGGCTTTTGGTTCAGGCAGCTGCTCTGGTTGGAACGCTGAAACTTCACCAAGCGGTAAATATCCACACCGCTGCCAACTTCAATGC
>JAIXXE010000149.1 GCA_027490875.1 Alphaproteobacteria bacterium | reverse complement strand
ATGAATTTCTCGGTGCTGGAGCTCGAACGCGAGCTTGTCCGGAATGAATTTGTACGCCGCAGGTATTTTGCGACCTAAGCCTTCGGGCCGCGACGTTCGATGCGATATCCCACCACAGCGGCCAATCGCGACGACGATTTCGCGGAACTTCTTACGCTGACGAGAAAACGCCGAACGGATTGCGAACGGACATTGTTGCAGGCTGGAGCTCAGGCTCCAGAGCCTGATAAGGTGCCCCACACCCAAGCGGCTAACATTTCACAACCTCGCCATGTCGATGTTCGGCTGACCGGTTCTGCTGATGTAAGAGCCGAAGCGCTGGACAATATTCGACAGAAATGGTGTCGCGATAGATGCCACACGGTGTTCGAGCTGCCCGTTCAGGTCCTCAAGAGGCCTAGTCAAGATGGCGGAAAAGCTCACGAGAACTGGGTCAGTCTCCCCAGGGAGCGGAGGCAGGAAATGCTTGGACGTTTCAAGGTTCTGGTTGAGGTGCTTGCGCAGAAGCGCTGTGCTCGCCTTAAGCTTGCTGTTGGAAGCATTGCCGTCCTTTTGCACATTCACAGCGTCAATCCAGCCTTCGATTCCTTGCTCGCACTTCGCAAGAAGTACATTCTCGACCTTCTGCGTAGCCATGTCGCATTGTGGAGTAAGGACGACCCACAGTACTCCGTCAAACCGGAAGATGTCACCCGTATGCGCCCTGGATGACATGAGGGCGGGGCTGACGTAGTTTTCGAACGGATGCCAAGTCGCATTGTCCGGATCATCGAGTCCAAGCAAATCAGCCATATGGCTGACATACTGGCGGGTGACGATTTTCTCCAGTTCCGTGCGGTCGGCAATCTCAAGGTCCGCGAACATCTTCCAGCGCGGCCAAAGTCGAAGCAGGAAGATGTCGGCCGCAGAACCTTCCATTTTATTCCGGGCGGCAGCCAGAACATCCATCATGTCCCACTGATCACCTAACCAAGCGAGCGCACGATCGTAATAATTTCCATCACCGTGATCATCCGTCTTGTCGAAAATGCCGACTGACCCGGCATTTCGGACATCGTCTTCTATTTCACCGGTGTTCGCGGAAATGATGGCAACGGGTACTCCCCGCTGCCGTAGAGCAAATAGGGCCAGTTCATTTCCCTTGGGCTGCGCCTTCCCGCCATCATTTCCCTTTACTCTGAGGTCAAACATCGCGGCGTCGCACCTAAGGCGATCAAGGGCTGTCTGCGCAGACTCCACAGTGTCCGCCACGTCAAAGGTAAAAAATCGACCAGCCTCGACGTTCTTGGAATTCCAGTCGGTGACAGCGCTTTCGAACATGTCGAGCTGTGTCGCCTCGTCCTCAACGAACAGGATATGTTTGCTCATTGCCTCTCCTCGACCCGGGGAAAGCGTATCTCGAACCGGGTCCCCCCTTCAAATTCCATGTGATAGGACAGCGTCGCGTCTGACCTCGCAAGCGCTTCGCGGGCAATATTAAGCCCCAGACCTGTGCCGTCCCGCTTGAGCGAAAAGCCCACGTCGAAGATAAGCTCGGCAAATTCCTGTTTTACGCCGGGCCCGTTGTCATCAATGTAGATGATTGCTTCGGACGGAAACCCCCTGATGCTGATCAGAATCTGCGGATCTTGCGTCTTGCTGTCCTCCAGCCAGTGGATCGAGTTGCCGACAATATTGACCAGCGCAGTGGACAGGTCCTCGGGGTAACCGATCATGTCCATGACCCGGTCCGGGTTCTCGATACTGATGTTGATGCTGTGACCAAAAAAGAGCTCGGTCGCGCCGCGGATCGCATTCACTAGATTGAACGTCTTCGGCTTGCCTCTACGACCACCGGCAAGCGGTTTCAGGTTGCGGAACAAGGTAACCAATTTATCTCCGGACTCGCCTACAAGCGGAAGCTTCTTGTCGAATTCGGCCTTGGCGGCATCCACGCCAGGGCCCTTTCCTCCGAAAAGATCCGGATAGTACCTCCTCAGTCGCGCAGCCGTGGATGACACATAGGCAGCTGGCTGGGTGCCTTCGTGCAGCACCTCGGCAAGAATCGCGCCGAGCGAAGACTTGGCCTCGAGAATTCGCGCCCGGTCCTCGAGCTGGTCGATGCGATCGGTCAGCAGATTCGACTGGGAATCGATCAACGCTTCTGCCTCGGCGCGTTCCTTGGGTGCGAAGTTCGCGACGAGTTTCCGCAGCTTCTGCAACTCCGCGAGCCTGCGAACCTCATCATAGGTGATCGTCTTGGTTCTGGAAATTCCAGCCTTTGACCGGAACTGATAGCGCTTGGGCTCAACAATTTGGGTCAGGAGAAGCTCGACGAGTCTCGTCAGACGACGGAAAGCCCCGTTGTCTTCGAAGCCCTCGCGGCTGCTGCGCTCCTCCAAGCCGGTGGCTGCTTGCTCCTGCACCGTGACATAGCCCGCAACTTGGTTGTGCCCGATCTTGAGTGATGGGTTTTGGACCCTTTGCCGATCGAGCGTCAGCCAGTCATTGTCGGAATCACCATATGGCCTGATGCGGAAGCCGCTTCGGTAGATCGCAACGCCAGCAATCTCGTCGAGGATTTGGCGTGCCTTTGCCGCCGTGAGGTCACCCAATCCGGCAGCCCTCATGTTGTTCTTGATGGTCTCGGCTTCACGGTCGAAAAGGAATAGTCGGACCTCGAATGATCCGCATGGCTCCTCTTCGTCCTCCAACGGAACGTCCAGCGATACCGGTTCGGGCCCGGTTCCAGCCCGACGGTTCTGGAACGTGCCGTTGAATGTACCAGTATTGTCGTAGGCGCCGACCAGCTCGTAATCGCAGGCAGTGAGGAGCGGGAACGGCTGGACGCGAAACATGTCCTCCAGATGCTCCGACGCTCCTGTGTCTGGAGAGTAGCTGTTTCCAAAGATGGCACGGCCATCGAAGCCAGCCGTATCCACGGTGCATTCGGAAAGGTCGAGAATGATCTCGAAACTGTCGTCGCTGTCCGCCTGCTCGAGTGGCGAGATAAGCCTCCGGAGCTCAAGCAGCAGGCGGTTCAGCTTCGGCTCGTTCCACGCCTCGTTGAGGTCTAGGATTTCGAGGAGCGTCCCGTTGGGGCCAGTTGCAGGTTCGGTGTAATAATCAATTGCGATGTCGGACAGGTATGTGTCGCCATTAAAAATCGACCAGTCGAGCTCCGGGATCAGAACT
>JAIXXE010000101.1 GCA_027490875.1 Alphaproteobacteria bacterium | reverse complement strand
GGCCCGCCCACGCGGGATGATGGTGACCTTGTGCAGCGGGTCTTTTTCGCCGTCCAGATACATCATGGCAATGGCGTGCCCCGCTTCGTGGTAGGCGGTGGTGCGCTTGGCGCTTTCGGTCATCACGGTGCTGCGGCGCTCGGCCCCCATCATCACCTTATCCTTGGCCTTTTCAAAATCTTCCATATCCACCAAGCGCTTGTTGGTGCGGGCAGCCATCAGCGCGGCTTCGTTCACCAAGTTCTCTAAATCGGCACCGCTAAAGCCGGGCGTGCCGCGGGCAATCACCTGCGGCTCCACATTCGCTGCCAGTGGCACCTTTTGCATATGCACACCCAAAATCTGCTCGCGGCCTTTAATATCGGGCAGCGGCACCACCACTTGGCGGTCGAATCGGCCGGGGCGCAACAGTGCCGGGTCCAGCACGTCGGGGCGGTTGGTGGCAGCAATGATAATCACACCCTCGCTGGCATCAAAGCCGTCCATTTCCACCAACATGGCGTTGAGGGTTTGTTCGCGCTCGTCGTTACCGCCGCCCAAACCGGCACCGCGATGGCGCCCCACGGCGTCAATTTCATCAATAAAAATAATACATGGGGCATGCTTTTTGCCGGTTTCGAACAGGTCACGCACGCGGGCGGCCCCAACGCCTACAAACATTTCCACAAAATCGCTGCCCGACATGGAAAAGAACGGCACCCCCGCCTCACCCGCCACGGCCTTGGCCAGCATGGTCTTCCCCGTGCCGGGGCTGCCAACCAGCAGCACGCCCTTGGGGATACGCCCCCCCAACCGCTGGAATTTGTTAGGGTCTTTTAAAAACTCCACCACTTCTTGCAGCTCTTGTTTGGCTTCATCCACGCCCGCCACGTCGGCAAAGCCAACTTTCACCTTGGTTTCGCTGTGCATCTGCACCCGCGCCTTGCCAAAACCAAACGGCCCGCCGCCGCCACGGCCACCAGACCCGCCGCCGCCCTGCATTTGGCGCATGAAGTAAATCCAGATACCGATGAACAGAATCCACGGCGCCCAGCTTAACAGCAGCCCCACCACGGGGTGCAGCCCTTGGGGTTCAATCACTTGAATATCAATGTTTTTCTCGCGCAGCGTCTTAATCAGGTCGGGGTCGTTCGGGGCGGCAGCGGTAGCTTTGGTGGTGGCGTCGGTAAAGTGGCCAATCAGGGTGTTGCCCTCGATTTCTACCTTGATGAACTGCCCCGCTTCCGCGCGGCTTAAAAACGCGCTGTAGGAAAGCTCTTCCCGCCCCGGCTCGGCCCGTTGGCCCTGCACCAGCCCAACCGTGAACACAATACCAATAAAAATAGCGGCCCAAATGGCCAACTGCTTGGGGTCGAGGTTTTTGAACATAGCCGCACCCTACCCCAGCACCAAAAAAACGCAAGCCCCCGCAAGCCCCAAGGGGTTCCTTCCGGCCAATCTTGGCAAACCTTGCAAGGGGCTTGACATAGGGTATACATCGCCCCATCCTCAAATCTCTAATGCCGCATCCGCGGCCCTCGTGGGGGCCGTGCCCCCGCTTCCATTCACCCCCTAGCCTTAAGGAGGCACTACCATGGGGACTCTTGGTCGGATTTTCGCTTCATTCGTCCTCGCCATCATGATGATGGCGAGCCCCCTCTTCACCGCCACAACGGTCAAAGCACAAGGCTATGGCTGTGGTTATAACCAATTTGGCCACTGGGTCTGTGGCCAGACCGCGCCCACCTGTGGTCAGAACCCCTGGCAACAGGGGTGCGGGGGGGGCGGTTGGAACGGCGGTTGGCAGCAGTCCCCTCAATGGGGGGGCGGCTGGCAGCCACAACCCCAGTGGAATCAACCATCTTGGGGCGGGGGCTGGCAGCCCCAGCCACGCTGGCAACAGCCCCCCCAGTGGGGAGGAGGACGCTGCAACACCTTCTACAACGACGGCAGCTGCGCCGACCGCCCCAACGCCATCCCTCGGCTATTCTAACCTAGGGAAGGTCAATTCCGACTACCAAGCGCCCTCTCCCCGGAGAGAGGCGCTTGTTTTTTATGCCCTTTACAGACTGAGGGAAGCCCTCTATGCTTAAAAAGTAATCACGCCGCATCCACGACCCCACCAGTGGGCCGTGCGCCCGCTTCCCCTTAAACCCTAGCCCGGAGGGCTGCTATGGTTCGCGTACGCACCTATATTACCGCGACGGTCTTCGCCGTGTTGCTCTGGGCCAACCCTGCCTCGGCCCACGAGACAAGGCAGCGCTGCCACGACATCGCCTGTTCCAACTTGCGAAACCCCGATGTGGTGCGTGATGCTCCCGTGCTGCGGGACGCCTGACGCACCATCACCCCCCACCCAACCTCAGGAGGTACTCATGAGGAAGATTCTCGCATGCATCGCATTGTTGTTGTTTGCTTTGGTATCCTCCACCAGCGCCATGGCGCAAAGGGAAACCCAAGAGCTCTACACCTACACGCCCCCTCGGGGCATGGAGAACGAGTTCTTTCGGGTTATAGGCTGCACCGTTATTCAGCAGGCCAACAGAATCACGATCGAGCGGAAGAGGGTTAACTCTACCCAAGTCTGCGAAGTTCCGCACCCTACCACGCGCGAGCCGTTGATTGCGGCCTACTTCGCGAACGGGCGGTGGCTCGTTCACGAAGACATGGTCGACCTGGTTCGCGGCAGATTGCAACGGCAAGGCAGGCCTTGGCCGTTCGACACGGTCAGGCTGTAACTGCCTCTGGCCTCAATACGAAAAACCCCGGCACACGTGCCGGGGTTTTTATACGTTAAGCGCCGTAAGTTTACTGGGCAGCAACGGGCGCCGTTGGGGATACCACCGGGGCAGCCGAGCCATCGGCGTAGCTGATGGTTGCGGCACGGCGGAGGTCGGCCAAGTAGCCTTGCACCACGGTTTGCGCCAGCTCTTCACGCAGTTGGCCAGCCACCTGCTCAAGCGGTGGAACGTAGGCGTCATTACGGTCTTCTACCAAAATGACATGATAGCCAAACTCTGTCTTCACAGGTGTTGGGGCCACGGTGCCAACCGGGGTGCTAAAGGCCACGCGGGCGAAGGCTGGAATCATCGCTTCGCGGCGGAACCACCCGAGTTCGCCACCGTCAGAAGAGTTAGGGCTGGTGCTGCGTTCACGCGCCAGCTCACTAAAGTTCTGCGGAGTAACAATCGCAATAATGGCATTGGCCGCAGCTTCACTGGCCACCAGAATATGCTTGGCCTTCACGGCTGGGAACGCCAGCTGGGCGCGACGGGCTTCATAGGCGGTCTGGATCGAGGCATCGGTCACGCTCTCGCTAATCTTGCGGGCCATCACGGCATCGGCCTGCAGTTGCAGCGTCAGCATTTTCAGGCGTTGCTGATAGTCGGCATCCTTTTCCACGTTCAGGCGCTTGGCTTCTTGGGCCACCAGCTCTTGATCAATCACGCGGTCAAGCAGCTGTTTGCGAATCTCGGCTTCACGGCCTTGCAGCAGGGTTTGAGGAATCTGTGCCAGCTGTTCGGTAATGCGGCTTTCCTTCACGGCCATACCATTCACGGTTGCCAAGGTAGCGCCGGTGCTTTGTTGTTCACCGCCGCAAGCAGCCAGCATGGCAGCGAGGGCAACACCGCCGGTAAGGGCGATTAGTTTATTAATTTTCATGTAATTACCTTTCTTTTTCCTCGATAAAGCTGATGCGAACACACTTGACAACGCACCAATTCCTGCGGCAGACGTTACCTGAATGCTGCGTCTCTGCAACCCCCCTGCCACGCCTGTAAGCACCGAAAGCAAATGTTTGGCCAAGTTGGGGTAAGCAACGCTTGACGCCCTTACGCAGCCCCTCCACCCTGCCCTAACCATGACACCCAACCAACTGCGCCGCTGGTGGAATCACCACCTGACGCTCTCGGTCGCCTTCACCGAGACGGGGGGGATTCATACGTTGCGGATACGGGCCGCGTGGTTTGCCTTTGCCCTGATGTTTACGCTGTCGGGCTGGGTGGGGATGATGATGGCGGGCGACTTGGCCGGCGCACGACTCAAGGCCAGTATTACGGGTAACACCGAAGTGCAGTATTATCTCGATATCATTTCCGAACTCCGCGCCCAGCGCGATGCCGAACGCGAGCAGCTGCGGACCATCGCACAGGAACTTGGGGTGCTGCAAACCCGGCTCGACCGCTTTAATGCCTTGGCCAACAAGCTAAAGGCCGATGGCATTCTGTTTAGCGGCACCATTGGCGAGGAACAAAAGGGCGGGTTTGATATCCCTGCACCTGCTACAGTGCCGCGGGTTGAAGCCTTGCTTGGCGAAGTTGGCCAAGTTCAAGACCGCGCCGACCAAGCCGAACTGGCGCTGGAAACCACGTTGGCCATGGCCATTCGGGCCAGCCTTGGGTCGCAGATCGATACCGGCATCCCCTACTTCTGGCCGATGATGACGGCCAGCTACCGGCTTTCTTCCCCGTTTGGTTGGCGGATCGACCCCGTCCATCGGCGCCGCGCCTGGCATGCCGGCATGGATTTTGCCGACCGCGTAGGCACACCCATCGTCGCCGCCGCCGATGGCATCGTTACCTTTAGCGGCTGGCGCATGGGGTACGGCAATACGGTGGAAATTACGCATAAAAACGGCTTCATGACCCGTTACGGTCACCTTTCGCGCGCGGTGGCGAAGGAAGATACCCGCGTGCAAGCGGGCGACTTAATTGCCCTGTTGGGGAATACGGGCCGCAGCACCGGGCCACATTTGCACTTTGAAGTGCGGCGTAACGACATTGCGCTTAACCCCTACCCGTTCATCCGCGACACGCGCCAAGAAGCCCTCGAACTGGCCCGCACTGGCCGCACCGAGCAACTGCTGCAAGACCTGCGCCGCGCCAGAAGGTAAGGCTGCTGGTGGCAAACACAGATTGCCATCAGGTTCAGCACAGCGTTTGGGCACTATGGCGCTGTTTCCATGCTTGACACCTTTTCCCACTTCGGCCATACCGCACCTGCTGGAGCGGTGGCCGAGTGGCTGAAGGCGGCGGTTTGCTAAACCGTTATACGGGGGTCAACTCCGTATCGGGGGTTCGAATCCCCCCCGCTCCGCCATGGTTTTTAATGCAAGGCCCCCCATCTTGGGGGGCCTTGCGTTAAAACGGTGCTGGTAGGTGATTTAAACCCTGCGCTTGCGCCGGTTCGAAACCGAGGCACGGAGGGCCGAGGTTCGGGGCTTTAGCCCCAATCCCCCCCGCTCCGCCAGGAGCTTCATCCAATCTCGCGCAGCCCCATAGGGGAACCAACCCCGTAGGGGTTAAATCCCCCCCCGCTCCGCCAGGAGCTTTACCCAATCTTGCGCAGCACCCTAGGGGAACCAACCCCAAAGCGAAACCTCTTCATATAGAAAAGCCCAAGAATACTTACCGCACACATTGCCCGTCATTCCAGAAGCCAGCAGGGGCCAGAAAGGACAACTCGCTTGTCGATTTTGGGCCCCCTGCGGCTATCTGGAGCCGTAGCAAAGCGAAGACCGACGCGCAGCGTAATAACAAAAGAAAAGAAGAAAAGAATTGTTGTTATTCCAGATACGGGTTGGGGGCCCGAACAATGAATCATTGTTCCCCCCAACCGCGTTCTGGAATGACGGGTGCGGCTGTGGCGAGTAATTATGGGCTTCGCTATAACAGGCAAAGTACCTACTCGGCGGGAGGAAGACTGTCGATGAATTGGTGCAGACCTTCTTGGTCGGCTGGCGTATCCGCATTGGCAGGTGCACTGGTAGGCATGTTAGCAGGAACTGGCTCTGGTACTGCAGGCTCAGGCTGCGTGGGTGTGCTGACGTCAGTAACACCGGGCACCACAAAGGCTTCGCCCCCAAGGGCCGTACCACTGGCCGCAGTGCTTTCCATATCCACACCCGTCTCAACCGGCTTTCCGCTGCGCGCGACTGGCCCAGCGCGGCGCCGCGCTTCACTGCCGCACCCAACCAGCTGTACGTCATAGCGCGGGTGATCAAGCGTAGCGACCTCGGGCAGCGTGTTAATCATCCAGCCCGTGAACCAGTCGGTGCCACGGTCGGGCTCGCTCACCACCAACCAAGCCGCATCAGTCCCAGGTTGATTTTGAAGATCGGCCACACAGCGTTCAAGGCGCAACGCCATGGGCCCCAAGGTTTGGGCAACGGCGGGTTCTAAGATGACAATCTTTTTCACATTGGTTTGCTTATCCAGCCACAGCACGCGGGCAGCCTCGGGCCGATTCAATGCAACTGTTGGTGAAGCAGTGACCACACCAGCTTGGGCAGCAGTTTGGGCGCCAGTGCTTTCAATCAGACCGGCAATGAGCGCCAGCGCAACGAAAAAAGCCTTCATAAGGGGCGACCCGTGTTGGCACTTGGTGGCACGAGCATATCCATAATCGATTGAATTTCTTTGGCCAAAGCAACAGGGTTAAGCCCCGCCTGCGCCGCCAACGCGCGTGGCTTTTGCCGAAGCAATGCCGCCTGCGCCCCTTTAATGGTCAGCTTTTGCTCGTACAGCATCTCCCGAATCACCGCGGCAACAGCAGCAGTTTCCTGATTATAAAACCGCCGCCCACCCGCCGCTTTGATGGGCTGCAAGACCGGAAATTTGGTTTCCCAAAACCGCAAAACATGGGTGGCAACGCCTAACTCGGCGGCCATCTCGGCAATCGTAAGGTAAGCCCCTGCACGCTTGGGCGAAGGACCAACCTGCGGTGGTGGTGCCTTCATGCGCAACGACTGCGGCTGATCCATGGAAAAATCAACCCGACCGTCGGCTACTTAGGTGTCTTGCCGTTAACCCGGTCTTTGAGAATATGGCTGGCACGAAAGGTCAGCACGCGGCGGGGCGTGATTGGCACTTCAACGCCAGTCTTGGGGTTACGGCCCATGCGTTGCCGCTTGCTGCGCACCGAAAAATTACCAAAGGTAGAAAGCTTCACGGTTTCACCTCTTTCTAAGGTGTGTGCCAACTCTTCAAAAACCTCATCAACCAGCTGTTGCGCGGCCTTGCGGGTTAACCCCACTTCAGCGTAAACGGCTTCGGCTAAATCCATCCGGGTCAGTGTTTTTTCGGTCATAACTAATGGTCTCCCCCACATTGCGGCGTTATTATATTCTTTCACCATGCCGTTAAGCACACCATTTGTAAAGGTTTTTCAAACATGATTGCGGGTATTTTTAAGGCATTGAGCTTTGAACCGCGAGCAGATAGGGGCTTGAAGCAGGCTTTTTACGAGGAAGCGACGGGACTCGAACCGGCGACCCGAGGCGCTCGCCCCGCAGGGGCGGTTAACAAAGGTCACGCCGTGGATAACCACAAAACTTTGGCGGAAGCGACGGGACTCGAACCCGCGACCCTCGGCGTGACAAGCCGATACTCTAACCAACTGAGCTACGCCTCCGCGCGTAACGAAGCTGCTTATAGGGGCACAAGGCGGCGGGGTCAAGTCATCCCGACCAAGAAACAGCGGCAACTATCAGGCCGCGTCGTCTTCCACGGTTGGCGCGACTTCGGGCATTCCGCCTTTGGTGCGGATTTCCTGCTCCAGCTGCGCCATCAGTTTAGGGTTATCACGCAGAAACTGCTTGCTATTTTCGCGTCCCTGCCCAATCCGCTCGCCTTTGTAGCTAAACCAAGCGCCGGCCTTTTCCACCACGCCACGGGCCACCCCAAGGTCCACCACTTCACCCGTGCGCGAGATGCCCTCGCCGTACATAATATCAAACACTGCTTCCCGAAACGGTGGTGCGACCTTATTTTTAACCACCTTTACACGGGTGGTGTTGCCTACAATCTCCTCACCATTCTTAATTGCGCCGGTGCGGCGGATATCCATCCTTACACTGGCATAGAACTTCAGCGCATTCCCTCCGGTGGTGGTTTCGGGGTTCCCAAACATCACGCCAATTTTCATCCGTATCTGGTTAATGAAAATCACCATGCAGTTACTGCGCGAAATCGTGCCAGTTAGTTTGCGTAGTGCCTGGCTCATCAGCCGAGCGTGAAGGCCTACATGGCTGTCACCCATTTCGCCTTCAATTTCGGCCTTGGGGGTTAGGGCGGCTACACTGTCCACCACCACCACATCCACCGCCCCGCTGCTCACCAAGGTGTTGCAGATTTCCAGCGCCTGCTCGCCGTTGTCGGGCTGGCTGACCAACAGGCCGTCAAGATTCACGCCAAGTTTGCGGGCGTATTCGGTATCGAGCGCATGTTCGGCGTCGATGAACGCACAGGTTCCGCCCTGCTTTTGCGCTTCGGCAATCACCTGCAGCGTGAGGGTCGTTTTTCCGCTGCTTTCCGGGCCATAGATTTCAATAATCCGACCCTTCGGCAAGCCGCCTACCCCCAAGGCCAAATCCAACCCCAAACTGCCCGTACTTACCACATCAATATTTTTTTCCACGGCATCGGCGGAAAGGGAGAGAATGCTCCCCTTACCAAAACTCTTTTCAATCTGGGCCAACGCAGCCTGCAAGGCCTTGCTGCGGGCGGTATCCTCTGGCTGATGCGCCGAGGCTTTGGTGGATTCTTTGGGTGCCATGATCGCTTACTTTCTTTTCTTTCCGGTGAACTTTATTTAATGTTACATAAATCAAACCGGTTGGCAAGGGCACCTTGCATACGCGCTGCCTCTTTTAATATCAGAGCTTGGTATGATGTAGAATCTTTGTGGCAAATCCCTAACATTGGGCTACTGAGAAACTTAAAACACAACCATTGGTTGTAGACAGCATCGCCGAATAATTGGCACCTTCACGTATCAATAGAAGGTAACTTGGCATGAAACCCTTTCCGCTCTCGCCTACCTTGGTTGGCCTAACCCTGCCCAGCAGCTTCAGCAGCAGCCAGGCCCAACAATTTCGGGAAGGCCTACGCGATGCTCTTGTGCGTGCGCCACGCGAACTCATCATCGATTGCGCGGGCCTTTCGTTCGTCGATTCAACCGGCCTGGGCCTGCTGGCTTTGGCCCAAGGGGAAGCCAGCCGGATTGGGTGCACCCTTAAACTGGCCAACGTCGTGAACAGCCATGTGCGCACCCTTTTAAGCCTCATGCAGTACGACCAACTCTTCCCGTTGGTGCACTACCCCATGCCCACCATTCCGGAGACCCGCCGATGACCACCGCACACCGCCATCAGCCATTGTTGGCCCATACCGTAGCAACACCCGGCGTCATTCAGTGCCATGACGCCGAAAGCTTGCTGGCTGCCCTTAGCAGCGGTGGCAAGCAGATTTTGGCAGGGCAATCGTTGCCCGAACTGGCCGCGATGCTGCCCCTTGCCCATGCCGATGATGTGCTGCACTTGGTGGCCGAAGGGCAGCTGCTGTTTGGCGATAAAATTGCGGCGACCTTGGCCAATACTTTAGAAAGACGGGTACGCCTAACTCCAGCCAGCAAACCCACGCTGCAATTGGCCCTGACCGAATTGTTACAGAACGCGATTGAGCACGGCAACCTTGGTATGGGCCAAACCCGCAGCCGCCACGGCCAGTCGCTCGATGCCTTTACCGACTACCTTGGTGGGTTGGAACGCAATCTCGGGGGGCCGCTTGGGCGGATACCGGTGCGCCTTTCCTGCCGCGCCAAGGGTGCCCTGCTGCACCTGGAAATTGAAGACCGCGGCTTAGGGTTTAAAGTCCGTCAGGTCATCGACAAAAAGGTGAACAATGCCACGGCCACCGGCTACGGCATTGGCTTGATTCACCGCCTGCTTAACGGTAACCTACACTACGATGCAGGCGGGCGGGTGGTTAGGTTTAGCGTGCCCTTGCTGGAACCCGCAACAACAGCCAAGCCGCTGCAACTGCGCTTGGGAGTCACCATGCTGGCCTTGGCCGGGCAGGCCAGTCGGCAACCGTTGCTGGAGCGTTGGCTGCGCCAGGCGGGCGTCACCAAGCTTAAGGTCATCAATTCGCGGCGCGAATTTATCGAATCCGCGGGCAGTTTTCAGGTATTAATCATTGATGCCGAAAGCCCAAACTTTGCTAATCTGGCCTATGCAGTCGCCGATTTACAGCGCACCCACCCCACCACACCGCTGCTGTTGGTGGCCAACCAAAGTGCGCCCAGTTTGGCCACACTGGCCCTAAGTTACCCCCACGTTGATGTGTGGCTGAGCAAGGAAAACCCCGAAGGCTTGGCCCTGCGGCTGGAACGCCTGTTGCAGCAGCAGGCCAACCTGCGCGAAAGCACCAACCTACGTAGCCAGCAGCGCCACGAAATTGAACGCACCCGCGTGGTGCAGCAGGAAATGCTGCCAAGCCCCAGCAACCTGACCACTCTGGCGGCCAAACACAACGTGCAGCTCGCCGCCAGCTATGTGGGGTGCGAAACGCTGGCAGGCGATTACTGGACCATCGCCGAGGCCAGCACCGACCTGCTGGCGGTGGGGGTGATGGATTTTACCGGCCATGGCCTACGCGCCGCCATGAACACCGTACAACTGCACGCGCTGCTTAAAACCGAGTGGTATCTGGCCGACCCCCTTGAAATTGCCACCCATCTTAACCATCAGCTGCACAAACTGCTGGGGCCAGGGTGTTTTGCCAGCTACATCTATGCGGTGCTGAACACCAAAACCGGAGAGCTGAAATACTGTGCGGGTGGGTCGCCACCGCTGCTTTTAAAAACCCGTTCGGGGCAGGTGAGGGAACTTTCGGGCAGTGGGTTGCCGTTGGGGCTTAAGGCAGCCATAACGCCCACCCTGATGCAGGCGCAAGTCCAGGTAGGCGAAACCCTGCTGCTGACCAGCGACGCCATGACCGATGCCCCCCACGCCAACGGCCAACGCTGGGGTAGCCCAGGGCTGGCCGAGGCATGGCGAAAAATTCCTGCTGCCCTGCCCGCCCGTACCGCCCTTGAAGCCTTGCTCACAACCTTTCATACCACGGTGCAGTTGCCCGTACCCGATGACTTAACCACCGTGATTATCAAACGCCCTTAAGGCCCCCTAAGGCTTAAATTAGGCCTCGCCCCGTTGGGTAAAAATCACGCCACCCAGTTGGGCTGGGTCGTGCGGGCAGTGGCGTTGCCGCTTGAGCTGGCGAGCTTCGTCCAGCATGGCACTCAGCAGAGCTGTTAAGCCCACCTGCGCAGGCCCCGTGGCACCTTCCCATAAAAAGAAGCCAAAGCTACCGGGGGTCGGGTTCACTTCATTAAAGTAAAGTTGGCCCGTAGCGGCGTTCAGCATAAAATCCAGCCTTGGTGCACCCGCCATATTCAGCCCCTCAAACAGCGTGGTGGCATGGGCCCGTATCGTCGCATCCAGCTTGGCCCCCTTGGGGCCTTGCAACGCGGGTGGGGTAAGCGTGCGTGTGGCACTGAGTAACCCACGCAGGGCGTCCAGCGATGGCCCTGCCTTCGGGCCCATTTTTTTACCGCCGCCATCTTGCAAATATTTGGTGGCAAAGTCGTAGGTCGCGGCCTTTCGTTCGGGCTGCTCAATCGCGCTGGTCACCACTGTGCCGTCGGCCAGCCGCCGTACCGCCACATTCAGTTCAATCAGGTTGGCAATACAGGGCTGAATCAGCGCTGAATAATCCAGCTGCAAGGTGGCCACAATTGCATCGTTGAGGGCCTCGGCCACATCACCGTCAGCCGTCACCACCCGCACCCCCAGGCTGCTGCCCAAGCGGTTGGGCTTCACCACATAGGGTGGGGGGCCTAACACCGCGATTGCCGCCGCGCTGGGCATGGCTTCGCCACGCTTCACCAACAGGCCGGGGACGGCGGGCAGGCCAAGCGCAGTGGCCATTAAACCGGTCTGATACTTATCAATCGTCACCGCCATCGCCCCTACCCCACAGCCAGCCGTGGGTACGCCAACAGCGGCCAGTGCGCCTTGCACGGTGCCATCTTCGCCCCAATGGCCATGCAGGGCGGGCAATACGGCATCCACGGCAAAGCGCCGCCGCCGCCCTAGCCAATCGGGCTGTACGGCTTCCAGCCACCAACGCCCTTGCGCAGCGGCTGCCCCTACCGCCCATTGCACCTTGGTAAGGGTGCGACGCACGGCGGCAGTTGGCAGGTAGTTACGGCACTCACGCAGGGCTTCGCCCACCCACCAACCGCCTGCCAAATCGATGTAAACCGGAAAGCCGGAGTATCCCGGCGTTTGCAAGGCATCAAAGCCCTGTAGGCCCGTTAACACGCTCACGTCGTGCTCGGGGCTTGGCCCCCCTAAAAGGATTGCGACCTGACGTTGCGACATACCCCTTGGTAACACCATCGTCACGCCCATGCAGCTATTGCTGCCACAACCAGGCGCCGCGCCTAGTCAAAGCGTGGCGGCTTTGCTACACTTACCCCATGCATCAACAAGCCTACACCGCCCAAGGGCTTAGCCTGCTGGTTGAACCCCTGACCGAGGCCCAAGGGCCGCTACGGTTGGTGTGGCTGCATGGGTGGGGTCAGTCGCGCGACAGCCTGCGCCCATTGGCCCATAGCCTGCTGCCGTTGGGCGAATCATGGCTGCTCGATTTCCCCGGTCATGGCGCACTGCCGCCGCCCACGGTTGCCGCCGCACCCGCCGACCTTGCCCGCACGCTGCTGAATTGGCTGGCCACGCTCCCGCCCTGCCCCACCCTGCTGATTGGGCACAGTATGGGCTTTCGGGTCGCCCTTCATGCAGCCAGCCAACAGCCAAGCGCCATTGCGGGGTTGGTGGCGGTGGCAGGCGCGGGCGTCCCAAGGCGGCGCACAGTGTTGCAATGGTTGAAGCTACGGATTGTCCGCGGCCTCATGCGGGCTGGTAAAGGCCTTGTCCCGTTGCTGGGCGAGCGCCCCTTGCAACGGCTACGTGCCAATTTTGGTAGCCCCGACTACCGCAACTGCCCCCCGCTCCTTAGGCCTATGCTGATTGCCCAGATTAAGGATGACGCCACCCCGCTGCTGGCCCAATTAACCACCCCAACCTTGCTGCTCTATGGCCTTGAAGATGAAGAAACGCCGCCCGACGTAGGCCAAACCTTTGCCAAGCGCCTGCCCAAGGCAACCCTGCACCTGTTGCCCCATCATAACCACTACACGCTGCTGACCAAAGGCCAACACGTCGTGACCAACTACTTAAAAGAGTGGATTAAAAATAATAACTTTAAGCAGTAACTTAAAGTTTTTTGGTATGAATCCACGTCCCCATCACATGGGTCTCTCCTGCGGGAATCTCCACTGCAGGCAGCACTGCCGCCTCTAGGCACACCAAACGTGTCCAATCATCCGCAGGGATATCTAATGTGGCCGCCTTCAAGGCCCCCGGGTTCCAAATCACCGCACTGCGGGTGCCAATCAGCCCCACACTCAGCTCCCGGCCAAGCACGGGGTCGGTCAGGCGCAGCGTGGGGCTAACCTGATGACAAAGCCAATCGGTTTCGCCCTCCACCACCGTTTCACCAGACAACGCTGGCAAGGGCTGATTGGTCACAAGGTCGGTGCGGGGGCTGCCCGCCAGCCCGTGCAGGGTCACGCGGCGGCCATCGCCTACCCGCAAGTAGGTGTGCAGCCCTGCACTTACAGCCACAGGGGTACTGCTGCGGTTATGCGTGGTGAGGGTCAGGGTCAGTCGGTCGGTCAGCAGCACCTCCAGCGTGGCGGTGGTACTGTAAGGGAAGGCTGGGGCATCGCCGTGGGTAGCATGCTGCAACACCACACTGGCGCTGGCCGCAGTTTGCTGCTGGTGCACCACCTGCCAAGGCCGCAGGCGCGCCAAGCCATGGCTAGGCCCCTTGGCCGCTTTGGCCGCACCAACCGGCGCCCCAAACCACGGCCAGCAAACAGGCACGCCGCCCCGTTGGGCGCGGCCTGCTTGGCGGGCCTGCGCCAACAGTTCAGGCGGGTTACACCATAAAACAGCGGACTGTTTGGCCACGCCATAATGCAGCACCTGCCCGCCATAGCGGCTGACCGTAATGGTGGCGTCGGTCG
>JAIXXE010000083.1 GCA_027490875.1 Alphaproteobacteria bacterium | reverse complement strand
GTTTTTTATAATACGGGCCTATCACTGGCGAGGAAGACAAAAGGGTACCTGCTCAGGGGAGGTAATCCCTTCCTATACTCCTAGGGGAGGTAACAAGGGTACCTATAAGTCCAACACTGGAAGTCCGCGCCGGTGGGTACCGGCATACGCCGGGCAGAGGGACCCACATAGGGCACAGGCAGACAGGGGAGGTAACAGGGGAGGTAAGGGGACCCAGACCACCAAAACTTGGCAAATTGCAGGGGAGGGTGGAGCCTCAGTCTGACGGGGCGGCCTTCTATTAGGCGGGGGCACCCCCTGCTTTTCTGAGGTACCTTAAACTTGGCATTGACCTTGATCTGCGCTGTCAATCGCCCGGCAACGCATTAACTTATGGCCTTTTGGTCAAGTCCAGTATCGCCCGATCGCCCGCCTATCGCCCGACGCGCCACACAACGCCCGGCAATGCGCCACGCAAGGCCAACAATGGGCGACAAGGAAAGGCCAGGATTGACAAATGGCCTTTGCGTCAAGTCCAGATCAATCGCCCCTGCCAGTCGTATCGCGCGCTGCAATGAGCATGGCGCGCAACTGTTCCCGCTGATCCACGTCCATGGTTCTGGCATCGATTTGCAGGGTGTTGTGATTGACTGTCACGGCGTCCGCGCCCGCCTTCTCAGCAAACCGGACGTTGTACTTTCCAGCCATGCGAAAGCGCGTTTCAATCCGCAGCTTGGCGCGAGCGATTGCGGCATGATTCACAGTCGGTTCAATACCTTGCGATGCATCGCCGGGCAGAACGTCGGCGGAATCATCGTCCGCGATTTGCAGGCACTGGTCGAACAGAAGAGCCCCTTGCTGCTCGCGCGCGCGATAGTAGCGTTCGCGGAAAGCGTCGTCCCGCTCCATCCTCCGAAACACTGCGGACGGCGACGGCATATCGTCCGCCTCGCAGATACTCGCCAGCGACTGCCCGTTCGCAATCCGGTTCAGCAGCTCGTCTTCCTTCTCAGTCGTCCATGGATAGGGTGGGCGTCCTCTCAGTCTTACTGCTAGGTCTGAGGCGCGTTCTTTAATCGTCGTCCATGTCCGGGTTTCCTCCCGGTTCTGTTCCTCTCCCCATTCTTCGCGTGAGAACGTCTTTTCCGCGCCAGCGGGTTTAGTCGCCTTTTTCCCAGCCATAACAGTCGCCTATCACCTATTGCCCCTGCGCAATCATAGCCGCAGAACGATTCCCGGCAAAAAGAAAACGCCCGGCGATTAAACCGGGCGTCTCAGAATATCCCAGCCCCTTGGAGTCGCATTTCCCAAGGGGCATTGTTCGCGGGCGTCTCAGGCGATTAGGAGAGCAATCGCCCAAACCAGCAGCAGCAAAGGCCACGGGATTTTTGGCGCATGGTGATGGCCGGACATTACGAAACCCACGGCGCAGAGTCGTAAAGGTCGTCTAGCGTGATCCCGTACTGTTCCAAAATGTCCGCCACAACGTCGGGATAGGACTCCACAAAGTCCAGAACGCTCCGGGCTTCATAGGGCGCGCCACGCTTCACAAAACGCCCGCGCCTATCATTGGAAACCCTTGGCGAGTCAAAACGCCCATATGGGCGTTCGAACCGCCAATCATTCCAATCGTCAAAAGGCTCATTGTAGAGACTTTCAACCGTCGCAGGATCGCGGGCGCACATAAGGCGCGTCACGTCCAACGCTAGCAAAGACTCCACAAGCGCACTCGCATGGTACACGTTTACAGTCTCCTTCGACGTGTGCGCCGCTTCATAGCCAACGCTTAAGTTTGTGCATTCAGGGATTAGTCGCGTATAGTTATGCGTATCGGTGAAAAGCCCCGTAGAGTCTGGCGCATAGCCGTGGAGCTGATCAGCCAGCGACTCCGCGAAAGCGTCCGACGCACAACGGGCGCCCGATTGGTAGGTGATAATGCTGTTAGTTCCTTTCCTGTCCAAGGCGATTGCGTATTTAATTCCAGCCAGCAAGCCGGGGTTGTTTTCCGCAATCCAAGCCGAACCATGGCCGCCGGTTTCTTCATCGCGGTGGAACACGTAGAGCCCCGGCTTTCTGGCACGGATAAGCTCAAGCATGATCCAAACACCGACTCCACAGTCACCGCCAAGACAGTTTGACTCCGTCTCAGTCTCAGCCAGCGATATGACTCCGTCCGTCACCTTGATTCGTTGTTTGCCGGGCGTTGTGTGGACAGTGTCAGTGTGGCTCGACCAAAGCACGGGCGAGTCCCCAATGCGTAGCCAGCGATTCCCGTAGGAGTCAGACTGGCAACCGATAGAGTCCAGAAACCGCGCCACAAACCGGCGTTCTGTTTTTGAACCGCCCGGGCGCCGCAATTGCAGAATCTCCCACAATTGCGCCAAGTTCGGTTCCGTCGCTTTGGCGCGGGCGATTGTTTGCATACGAGTCATGAGCATATCCCTTTACTGTTTAGATCAAGCCGATTCAGATTCAGTTTCATCTTGCTTAGAAAGCAAACCATTCAGGAACGCGTAGGATTGCTCATAAGTATCGCCATTCACTTCTACCATTGTAAACGCGTCGCACGCGTACCACTCGCACGAGCCGTCGCAGTGAAATGCGTCCTCCAATGCGTCGGCACACCATTCCTCAGTTCTGGTAGGTGTTATGTGAACAGTCGTAGTCCCGTCCGCGTTCCATTCCCGCGTATGTTGACAGAAGTAAAAGTTTTCGCGGGCGTAGTAGAGCGAATAAGTTTGCCCGTCTACCTCCACGGAGTCGATATAATCCGCGTAAGTTTCGTCATTACCATGACAATAAAACGCGTGATTATTGGCGCAATGCTCGCACCATGACTGAGTCCCATGGCGCGAAGTGTAGACGGTTATTCCGTTCTCAGGATCATAGCCGTCGTCACAGTTCTCGCATTGCGCCCCATCCTCAAGGAGTCCGTTGGTATTCGTCGCGCAGTATTCGCCGCGCGCCGTTATCTTAAACACGTCGCCGCAATCGGAAACCGACTGGACTCCGTCTAGGTAGGGCATGACGTGGCCATAATCGCGGGATTCGATTTTCCGAATCGTCGCGCCTTCAAACTCGCCACGCGTGTAGCCAAGCGACTCCAGTCCGCGAATTAATGCAGACTGAGCGGCCCTAGCTTCTTCGCGTGAGCCGTCATAGTACCGTTCGGGCGTAGGATATACGCGCCCGTAAACCTTACGCTCCGGCCATACCAACGCCCGCGCCATGATTGGCGAGTCATGGTATCCCGATTCCGCTTCAATATAGGCGCATTGCAAATCGGAATCGCCATACACACGGACGGGATGAATCCCGCCTGTAGCGTAGTGGCGCGCCGATTCAGTCATGCATGACGCCGGTCCGTTCGTGTAAACGTGCTCTATTTCGTCCGCCGTTCTGGCGAAACGTATCTCGTATTCTGTTTCTCCCGAAAGCATAGAATGCAAGCGGGCGTAGTGAGTTATCTCAGCGTCCGAAAGCACGTCACCAAAGTATCGCTTTAGGTAAACGCCCGGACGGAGTCTTGTCTGAATATCGCGGGCGCCTTTTTCTGGCGATTCAGTGAAGGCGATAAAAGCCGGTTTATCTTTCGACCTATGGCAATAATGCGCCAGAGTTTCGGGCGCACGGTCGCGCCAGAAGTCGGCATATTGC
>JAIXXE010000020.1 GCA_027490875.1 Alphaproteobacteria bacterium | reverse complement strand
TGATGCCAGCGGCCTCGGCATACGGCTGAACAAACCGACCGATGTCAGTCCCAGTCGGCAGCCTTGGCTGACGCTCCAGAATTTCACGACCGGCCTGATGTCGCTCCCTCATCTCCCTCAGACGAGCTTCAGCCTCCGGCGACCCGGTTTCTCCACGCAGATAAGAAGATCCGCGATGGAAAAGCTCCTCGCCTTTCTCTACAGCCTTTCCAACGCCTGTTCTCAGAAGGTCGGATACGGTGCCGGGCAAGCCAACGATCCCAATCGGGATATTCTGCGCGCCCGAAACAATGGCACTGCGAACATCCTGTCCCGGCGAGATCGGAGGCTTTTCCGCATATCCCAAGTCAGCCGAAGTCAGTCCCTGCAAAGCACTGGTCGCGTCCTCGCGGGACATCCGCTGAGGGCCGGAGGCTCTGCGTTCAGGCTCTCTCCGTGGCGCGGGCTCTTGGTATCCAAGATCCGCCGAAGTGAGACCTTCTAAGGGGTTCGGCCTGTCAACCATCAGAGGGGCCTCAGATCTGTGAATACGCCGCGCTCTTTGTTCCACCGCCCAATGAAGCCATTAGGCGTAACCCGCTGGCCATCTCTGGTCAGGTTTCTGGCCTCTGGCGTATCGTTCACATACAGCCAGCCATCCTTGCGCCTATCGGCTTCAGGCAGATCGCCTCTGACCGGAGTATTTGCTTCAGCACGGTCTGTGTAGGACCGCAGGCTGTTGTTTTTCTGCCACTCACGACGGAAGCTGGCAAACTCATCAGCCGTCGCATAGGGGTTCGCTGACTTCCAATCACGGAAGGCGTCATAGAACGCCTGGTGATACTCGGTCAGCGCCTTACCCTGAGCGATCAGAGCCCTGTTGGAAGCAGGCTGCAAGGTCGGGTCGGTGACCGACTCCTGCATCCGCTGGATTTCGGACACAAGGATACGACCGCCAACCTCCTGCAATCTGCCGAACAGTTGGTCGCGAGCAAGCTTCACAAAGCGTTCGAAGTCGGTGACATCCCGGAGCTTTTCAGGGTCAACCTTGATGCCGACCGCATCCGCGAGAGCCGTGGCGTAGGTCTTGAAGTTCGCAGCCTTGTCGGTGCGATACTGCTCAAGAATTTCGCCCATCTTGTTCCAGCGCTGAAGGATTTCAGGGGCAGCAGACTGCATCTGCTCCATGTTATCCTGAATAACACCAAATCGCCGCGCATCCTCCTGAGCAGCAACCTTCTGACCTTCAATCTGATTGGCAATACGCTGCCACTCAGGGGGAACCACAACGGAGCCATCCTTCAGAACAAGCTGACGGCTGCTGATGATTTTGTTAATTTCTTCGCGAAGGGCAGCCTGCTTGATGTCAAGCTCCTGCTTTTCTTTCACGTCGGTTGACACCTGAGACGCGCGCTTTGCCTCTTCAATCTGCCTTTGCAGATCAGGAACGTCGTGACTTGGGGCAACTTTGCTCCAGTCGATTGTGGACATTAAAGAACTGATCCGCGGGGACGCCAATGCCCTTTCAGTGGCATCCGTCTGCACTGACGGGCCAGCAGGCGCAGCCGGGCCACTAGGTGCAGCCGGACCGGCAGGCGCACCTGTAGCCTCACCGGGCGCAGCAGGAGCAGCAGGCGGCTGAGCACCAGGCGCGCCCTGTGGGCGAGCCCCAGCTTCCTCCCTAATCTCCCCAGACTGTTCAATGATAGAGCCGTCAGCCAGCTTTTTCTTAAACTCTTCCAAGCTCCGAATAGGCGGCTGGCCCCTAACGTACCTGATCTTGTTGAAGTCCAGCAGACGCTGGATCATCGCCATATCAGTGGTCTGCTGAATTTGCTTGGTCTCTGCGTCGGTCTTCGCAACATCAGCCGCAGTCTTCTGAAGACCCGTATAAGCCGAGACGCCGCCCATCAGGCCCTCGCCAATGGCCTGACCTAAGAACGGGCTCTTGGAAGCCAGCATAGAACCAAGGAAGCCAAGAGCGGGAACCCAAAGCTTTTCGTTAGTCGGGAATCCCTTTGGCAGGTACTCCCGCGCAACGTCGCCAAGGGACGCCTTATCCGCAGTGACGCCAGCGTACTCGCCGGGGCGGCCACGCGAAACAGCCTCGCCAAGGGGAACCTTGCCCTCGCCACCTGTCTCACGCGATCTGGGCGCAGGCAGGTCTCCCTCACGAAGAGGCTCCAAGCCGGACGCTATATTGCGAATTTTGCTGGCGTAATTCGGATCGGTTGCATACCCGGAGCGGCCAAGAGCTTCGATCTGACTCGCCAAGTCGGGGGCAGCAAGAAGACTGCGATAGCGCGGATTGGTGCGAAGGAAGTTCGCATAATCCGAGGCGCTTTCGCCCATATCAGCGTAGGACCGGAAACTGTCGCGAACGCGAGTCGGGCGACCATCCAGAACTTCAGTCGTAGCCAAATCCTGCCCGCCTGCGCGGCCATGAGACTTAATACCAAAGTAGTTCTGGCCCGGAGCGCTGCGACCGTACCCAGTCTCCAGAGCAGACTTCGCGATCACAAGACGCGGGTCTAGGCCGGTCTCTTCAGCGACACGCATCGCATGAGGAGTCATCTCACGGATGAATCGGTCGCGAGGGCTCTCTGAAACCTCCATAGCGCCCACAGCCGGGAGGTCGGCCTCTGCGCTGTAGTCGGCAATCTCCCCGCCGACCTGATAGCCCTGGCGCGGCACAAGCCCACCGTAAGCGAACGGAACAGCGTCCTCCGTCGCCTTCTTGTAGTCCAGATGCAGCAGGCCGAGGCCGTCCTTGTGAACAGCGTCACTACGCGACTCCTGAGCCATCAGGCCCAACTGAGTAGCGCCATCGCCAAGGTTATACCGATAGATGGTCTGCCCATCATAGGTTTCGCCAACCGGATCGACGTTATCCTTCATCCGCTCATCAGAGAACGGGAGGAAGGCGGCCAATGCACTCAGGCCGCTGGCAGCGGTTGACCCCAAGGAGAAGAGAGAAGATGCGCCCTTGGCGATGTCCGCGATTTCGCCCAGACCGCTCTTCGGCGCGCCCGGAGGCTGGCCCGGCTTGGGAAGTTCACGGATCTCAGACTTCCCGGCCTTCACAACGTCCCCAAGAGGGTCATTGCTCAGTTCATAGGGATCAATCTCGCCGCCGTCAGCATAGCCGATAGCGCCGCCATAAGCCTTGCCGACAAGAGCATCACGCATTTCAGTGAAGCCTTGGCGAAGCTCTTTCCCCGTCTTGTACAGGTCAGCAATGTT
>JAIXXE010000102.1 GCA_027490875.1 Alphaproteobacteria bacterium | reverse complement strand
AGCGGTGCTTCCTATGCAGGCACCGGCCGTTACAGCGCCCTCTGCGCCCGATGTGACGGCCTTGGCCACTCCGTTGCTTGCCAACCCCTTAACCAGCCCCGCGCAGCAACTGGGCGAAGCCGTACACCGCTGCCTGCAAGGGCTGCCGCCCATGGCGGGGCCAACGCTGCAAGCCGCCGCCGAGGCCAAGGCGCAGGCCGTGCGCAAGGCCTTGCCATGGTTGTTTGTTCCCCAAAGCGAAGCAGAGATAGAAGTGTTGCTGCCCCACGGCGGGGTAGGGCGGGTTGACCGCTTGGTGCCCACTGCCGAAGCCCTGTGGGTGATTGACTTTAAAACCGGCGCGCCGAGCGACCCCGTGCCAGATGCCTATCAGGCCCAATTGCGCGGCTATGCGCAGGCGCTGCAGGCCGATGACGCCACCTGTGTGTTGCGCCTGGGATTGGTTTGGATTGATGCGGAGGGCGGCCCGGCTCTTGTTGAAATCCCGTTTTTGGCGTAGCTTGCCTGCCAACGCACGAAGATTCACCAAAGGAAGTTGACCGACGATGGGTATGCTTAAGGCCGTGACCGACCAGGATTTTGAACATCAGGTGCTCAACAGCAGCAAGCCGGTGGTGGTGGATTTTTGGGCCGAATGGTGCGGCCCGTGTAAGGCCCTTGGGCCCGTGTTGGAAAGTGCCGCAGGCAACGTGCCGGGCGTTGAGGTCGTGAAGATGAACGTGGATGAGAACCTTGAAACGCCGGTGCAGTACGGTATTCGCGGGATTCCAACCCTGATTGTGTTCAAGAACGGTCAGCCTGTGGCCACGCTGGTGGGCATGCAAGAGCAAGGAAAGCTTGAAGAATGGCTCAAGGCGCAGGTGTAGGGCTTTATTGAAATTGCTTGGTTTGATTGGTAGAAACGTTTAGCAACCTATGCTTAGCCCCGAACTCTTTCTCCAAGCCGTGCTGTTGGGTACGCTGGAAGCGGCGACCGAGTTCTTGCCGGTGTCATCCACGGGCCACCTGTTGTTGGCGGGGCACTTTCTCGGTTTTAAGGGCCCGCCGGGCAAGGTGTTTGAAATTGCGATTCAGCTTGGGGCGATTTTGGCCATCTGTGTGCTATACGTTCAAAAGCTGTGGAGCGTGGTGGTTGATTTGCCCGGCAACAACACCGCTGGCCGCCAAGCGCGTAACTTTACAGGGGCGATTTTGGCGGGGTTTCTGCCCGCGGCGGGGCTTGGCCTGCTGCTGCATGATGTAATAACGCAGTACCTGTTTAATCCGGTGGTGGTGTGCAGCATGCTGATTGTGGGTGGCTTGGTAATTCTATACCTCGAGCAAGGGCGTCGCCCGACCGCCACCGTGTATGACATCGACGCGATTAACTGGCGCTTGGCGCTTAAAATTGGCGCGTTGCAATGTTTGGCGATGGTGCCGGGTGTAAGCCGCAGTGGCGCGACCATTATGGGGGCGATGTGGTTGGGGGTGAACCGCCGCATTGCCACCGAGTTCTCGTTCTTTCTGGCCATCCCCACCATGGTGGGGGCTGTGAGCCTGAGCCTCTGGGAGCAACGGGCACTACTGCGGGTAGAAGATATGGCCCTGATTGGTGTAGGTATGGCCACCGCCTTTGTGGTGGCGCTGGTGGTGGTGCGTTGGCTGGTGGGGTTTGTGGCCCGCCGCACCTTCACCCCCTTTGCATGGTACCGCATTGGGGTTGGTAGCCTTGGCTTGGGGCTACTGGCACTGGGGTTTTAAGTCAGTTTAAAATCGGCCCCGAGATAGACCCGTTTTACATCGGCATTGGCGGCAATTTGGGCAGGCGTGCCGCTGGCAATCACGCGGCCTTCGGCCATGATGAAGGCGTTATCCACAATCGCTAGTGTTTCCCGTACGTTATGGTCGGTAATCAGGATGCCCATGCCCCGCTTTTTAAGGTGCATAATCAGGGTTTTTACGTCGGCAATGGCCAGTGGGTCAACGCCCGCAAAGGGTTCATCGAGCAACAGAAAACTTGGGTTGGTGGCCAAGGCGCGCGCAATTTCCACGCGGCGACGCTCGCCCCCCGACAGAGCGGGTGCAGGGCTAAACCGAATTTTTTCGAGGCCAAACTCGGCGAGCAATTCGGCCCGTCGGGCTTCGAGTGCGGCATGGGTGGGGCAGACCATTTCCAGTACGGCATCGAGGTTCTGCTGCACCGTCATGCCCCTGAAAATGCTGGCCTCTTGGGGCAAATACCCCAAACCCTTGCGGGCGCGTTTGTACATGGCCATGGGGGTGAGGTCGGTGCCGTCCAGCGTAATCTGGCCATCGTTTAACTTGGTCAGCCCAATAATGGCCTGAAAGGCACTGGTCTTCCCGGCGCCATTGGGCCCAAGCAGGGCCACCACAGTGCCGCGTTCAACCGCCAGCGAGACGTTGTTGAGGATTTGCCGCGTGCCAACGCTACGCTGCAAATGTTGGGCAATGAGGGTCATGACGAGGGCTTTACTGTTGCGCCTGAAAGGTGGCCTGCACGGGCCCGCCTTGGTTGGTCATGCGGGCCTGCTGGGTGGCAAGGTTGTACACCAGCTTGTCGCCTTTCAGCAGGCTAGGCCCACGACTGAGCGTGACCGACGTCCCCGTCAGCACCAGCGTATTGTCGGCAGGGGTAAACGTGGCGGTATCGCCGCGCGCCGTTTCCGTCACCGCGCCTTCCTTGCGGGAAATTATGACCGACCCTGTGGCGGTAAGAACCCCCGGGCCGGTTGCGGTGTAGCGGGCCAGCAGTGTGTTGGCCTGTAAGGTTAGGGCCCCCTGCGTGACCTTAACCTCGCCGGTAAAACGGGCGTCGCCGGTGGCGTAGGCTACATCCAGCTGTTGGGCGGTAATGGTGATGGGTACTGACAAGTTCGGGGACAAGCTCTGGGCCAAAGCTGGTGCGGTTGCCGTGGTTACGGCCGCCAGCAGCATCAACAGGAAGAATGAGCGTTGCATCGAGAATTGCATCCTACCGCGCTTGTAGCGTGGCGGAAACCCCCCCACGCAGGGCCAAGGTATTGCTTTGCAGGTTGGCGTTGGCAGAGGGGGCTGTCAGCGTCAGGGTGAGGCGGGGGGTGGTTCCTTTAAGGGTTAGACCCTCGGGCAGGGTTAGTTCGCCCGCCCGAGCGTCAAACAATGCATTGGGGGCCCGCAGTTCCAGCGGCGTTCCCTGCAAGGGCTGCCAGTGGGCCATGACGTTATTAAGCACGGCTGTGCCTTGGTTGGCGGCCAGTGTGCCGCTGACAATCTGGCTGGCCTGTTCGGCCTTAAGTTCCCATTGCGCTTGGGCGTTCTGGCCGGTGTAGCGGGGTGCCCTGAGCATGCCTACCACAGTGGCACTGGTGGTTGGGCTGTGCTGGGCAGAGGCAGGAGCGGCCTGCACCACAATGGTGCGGGCTTCTTGGATGTTGAGCAGCAGCACCAGCAACAGCCCTGTGGCCAACAGCCCCAGCAACATCAAACGGTAACGGCGCGAAAGTTGCTTCATGGTAGGGGGGGCTATACAACCCCGCGCACGAGCAAGTCTTGCAACCGCAGCAGCCCTTTGGCTTGGTGTTGGTCGTTCACCACCCACAGGCAGGTGACGTTTTGCTCGGCCATGTGGCTCGCGGCCTGTACGGCCAAGGGTGTGGCGCCGATGGTTTTGGGGTTGGGCGTCATGACGTCGCGCAAGGTTTTTTGCAACAGGTCGGGTGTCAGGCGGCGCTTCAGGTCGCCGTCGGTGAAAATACCCACCAAGCGGCCCGTTTCATCGGTTGCCCCAACGCAGCCGACGTTACGGCGGGTGAGGGTAATCAGTACCTCACTCATCGGGGTTTGCAGCGGCAGCAGCGGCAAGTCTTCGGTTTGCATCACTTCGGTAATGCGCAGCAGCTGGGCCCCGAGTTTCCCCCCCGGATGGAAGGCGGCGAAATCTTCTTTCCCAAAGCCGCGTTGCTGCATCAGGGCTACGGCGAGGCCGTCGGCCAGGGCCAGCGTGGCGGTGGTGCTGGTGGTGGGGGCCAAGTTTAGCGGGCAGGCCTCGCGCTCCACGCGGGTATTCAGCACCACGGTTGCCGCTTTGCCGAGGCTGCTGCGCGGCTTACCAGTCAGGGCCACGACCGGAATGGTAAAACGCCCTGCGTAGGCCAGTATGGCGCTTAGTTCCTTGCTTTCGCCACTATGGGAAAGCGCGATGATGACGTCGCCTTTGGTAATCATGCCCAAGTCGCCGTGCAGGGCTTCGGTGGGGTGTACAAACAGGCTTGGCGTACCAGTGCTGGCCAGCGTGGCGGCAATTTTGCCAGCAATATGCCCGCTCTTGCCAACGCCGGTTACAATCACCCGGCCTTTGCAGGCAGAAAGCAGCGTAAGCGCGGCGGGCAGGGCTGGGTCGTGTTCCAGCGCACTGGCCAAGGTTTCCAACGCGGCAGCTTCGGTACGAATGGTGGCAATAGAAGGGTGCATAGGCAAAGTGTAGGCCGTTGTTTAGTGGTGGGCCAACAGGTCGCCTTCAGGATGGCCATTTAAATCCAGCGTCACCCGCGTGTGCAAGAACCGAATGGTCTGGTCGTAAGCATGGTTCAGATTAGCCTCGGTCAAGGCCTCGCTTAGGCGGGCGGCAAGCGTGTGTAAGTACAAAACATCGCTGGCGGCATAGGCCTGTTGGCTGGGGCTGAGGGTGGGTGCGGCCCAGTCGCTCATCTGTTCGGTCTTATCCAGCATCACGTTGGCATAGTCGGCCACCAATGTGCGCAGATTGTGTTTACTGGCCTGTGGCCGCACCAGTTTGCTCGCAATTTTGGTGCAGAACACTGGCCCAATGTCGGCCATGTTCAGGTGTTTTTGCAGCATCGCCAAATCGAAGCGGGCAAAGTGAAAGAGCTTGGTCAGGCGCGGATTTTCCAGCACCGCGCGCAAGTTGGGCGCGGCATAACTGGCGGTGGCGGGGTTAAATTTCACCAACCAGACATTGCCTACCCCATCGCCCACCTGCACCAGACAGAGTTTATCGGTCACCAAGGAAAGGCCGGTGGTTTTGGTATCGATGGCCACCATTCCGTTGGGAAAGCTTAGGTTGGCGGGGAGGTCATCGTGCAGCAGCGTAATGGTGGGGGTAGAATCCATAGCCTTCTATAGCAAGGAAATGGCAAAAAGCAAAAAGGAAAAAGACCTGCTTAAGCTTGGGCTACAGCTTGGGCGTGCCCGGCGGAGCCTTTTGGTAGGCAATGGCGGCGCCCAATTCCTTCACGGGGCGCAGAATATGCCGCTGGCTATAGATATTCTCGCTGTGGCCGAGCAGCACGTAGCCGTCATCGTACAGGTTGTTGGCCAGATTGATGACGGCCTTTTCCTTGCTCGGTTCATCAAAATAAATCAGCACATTGCGGCAGAAAATAACATCGAACTTGCCTAGCGCCGTGCAGCGTGCGCCGTCCATCAGGTTACCTTCCTGAAAGCGGCAGCTGCTGCGGACTTCGGGCTTGATTTGCCAAGTTTCGCCGGTGGGGCCGTTTGGGTCGTGGGCAAAGTAGTTTTGCAGCAAGGCTGGGGGGATATTGCGCACATTGTAGCGGCGATAGATGCCTGCACGGGCCTTTTCCAGTGCATCGTGGCAAATGTCGGTGCCGACCATGTCCCAGGTTAAATCCTTACCCCACAGCCCAGCATCGCGCAGCATCAGGGCCAGTGTATAAAGTTCGTCGCCAGTGCTGCTGGCCGCGCTCCACATCCGGAGCGTTTTTTGCCCCTGGGTTCGGCGTGCCTGGGCGTGGGGTACGAGAATACTATCCCTAAACGCCTGCAACTGCGGCTCATGGCGGTAGAAGAAGGTCTCGTTGATGCTGATTTCATCGATGAGGTAGCCGTATTCGGTACGGCCATTGGGGGTATTGAGGTAGGCGGTATAGGCCTCGATGTTTGCTAACCCAAGGGCCTGTACGCGCAGGTCTATCTTGCTGGCCAGAAAGTAGCTTTTGTTCACTTCAAAACGCATGCCGGAAAGCTCGTAGATCAGTTTTTCGAAGAAGCTGAATTGGGCAGGCGTTAAGGTTGGGCGAGTGACACCGTTTGCAGTAGAACCAACGGTTGGGACTGTAGCCATCGGCGCTGTCGCTGGTTTAGGGGAGGCCGTGCCAACGCCAGCCAACGGGGGTGCAACAGGCGGTTTGGCGGCAACCGGCGTGGTGGGCTTAGGCGCCGCCTGAATGGCTGAGGTTAGCGAGACGGCCGGCCGTGGTGGTGCTGCAGGCCTAGGGGCAAAGGGAGAATTGGGGTTGATGGGCCGCGCCACCGCTGCGGGCCCAATTTGGGTGGCCGTAGGGTTGGCGGCAGGTACATGGGGGGTAGAGGTTGGGTTGGTAGGCCTGCTTGGCGCCACAGCTGCCGCCGCTGCAGGTGGCAACGGGGTTTTGGGGGCGAAGGGATTCTGGCTCATGGT
>JAIXXE010000069.1 GCA_027490875.1 Alphaproteobacteria bacterium | reverse complement strand
TTTGGCCGGACCCCACTTGCCAAGCGGACACTTCTGCTCGGGCATCGTCAGCTTGACCGTGAGCCGCGCGCGCTGCGAAACGCCGCAACCACACGACGCGCAGAAACCGATCTCATCGGCGATCTTGTCCGTGACCATGCGCTTCGGGCATGCGACACACGCGGCCTTGCGCTCCTCAAATACCGCATCACTTACTGGACCATACAACTGCAACGATGCTTCTGCCGTCAGGTACTTCTTGACGTTTGCGACTGTCACGTCGCGCGCGGGAACCTGCTGGGCTTCTGGCTCCGCAGGCTTGACGACTTTGGCGGTTGGCATCTGATCCGTGTTGTAACTCTTGCCGCGTCGGAAATAGAGAGGGTTCATGTTGGCTCCTGACATTCCATTGAATGGCCGATGCACGCAATCTGTTCTGGCGTTATGAACACATCAGCAGCGCAATCTGTTCGCGCTGGACATGGGTTTGATGGCCCGTCTACAGGACACCCGTACGTTGTCCCTCCGTACGCGCATTCTGCGTACACGACGCATTCGCCTGTACAGCATAGATCAGAGATCGTGTACTTCGGGTTCATCGGATCTACAGGATCCAAGATTTCGTTGCACATCGCTGCCGGCGGATTGTGACCACGCTGAACCAACGGCCAATCATTGAATGAAGGCAATGGCGGGGTTTCCGTGCGACAAGTGAAGGGGACATCCTCATCCCATGAATCGCGCGAGCGCTTCGCCTCGGTCAAGAATGAATTGACGGTGTACAAGCAGACATACGTCTGATCTGCCTCGCAAACACCAAGCCCTGCGTTGTATGTCAAATCGTTCTTGTTGTAGTACTGGCTGTAAACGAAATGGACTCCCTCGCACTCTGGGTAGATCGAGAATTTGCGGCACACCTGCGGAGGATCGCAGCCGGCAACTGGTGCTACGCCGCATGCGTCGCAATTCTGTGTACACACGTCGCAATACACCGCAGTCGGGCAAACAGCGGGGCAGGCTGTACAAATCGGGTTTGGTCGCGGCTCGCCCTTAAAGGCGCGCATTGGAGCAGACACAACTTCAGGTCCACCGATGCCTTCATTTCGGCCATAGCCAGCAGCAATAGCGTCGAGCTCCGACAAGCCTGTTCCTGCTGACGCATTCCAACTCACCCAAGACCAACCACCGGGAATGCCACGGAAATACACCCATTGACGTTCGCGCCAATAGTCGTAATCCGCTTGATTGGAAATATTGCCGGGGTAATTCTTCATGCATATGGCTTGCAAGTCTTGCGGGCCATTTCCATCTGGATCTGTGAACACATCAGCCGCATGCAGATACGGGCGATTGGTAACTCCAACAACAGGATCACAGAACCGCTTGCGGAAAGGCCCAAGCGTGTGCATGTCTTCGACGTCTTCAATACATGCGTTGTATCCAGCCGAAGGGAAGCGCGCGTGAAGGTCAATGAATGCCTGACGCTGCTCGGGTCGCCAATCCTTGATGCCGACATATCCAGCAGCCGCAAGCTTCGCCACAACCGCTTGACTCGTCGGCTGACCATTTGCGCTGATATCTAGCAGCAATTGGTTGTACTCGTCAGGCTCAATGACTCCATTGGATACTGCATCATCCAAGTCGCATTGATACAACGGGATTCCGCTGCAAGCGAAGATCCACCACTTCGGAACGAGATCGTCAGTCTGAAACGGAACACCACTACAGTTCGATCCTGTTGAACTCACGGTGCAGCCCGGCACGCGAATGCGAACGCCGGCAGGACATTCAGCGATCTTCCACCAACGCTCGTAAAACACCAAGCACAAGAATTGATCGTACAAGCGTGGCTTGAACGGAAGCGGCGATTCAGCCAGCGGTAAACCATCCTTGTGGCATGTCATATCGACAAACCACAGGGTGTCCGCGTTGTTCTTCAAATCGTCCTTGCGCGAGTTTGAGAATCCACCCTTGCCTGCGCCGAACCAAGTGTTGCACAGGCATGGCGGATCACCGGGCGGCGGGGGGAATGTCGTAAAGCAACATTGATCGGGGTCGTACTCTGGGTGGCAGCAAGGATTCTTGCAAGCCTCTCCCTGACCAAAGATGTCGTTGTATGTGGGCAGTTCAATCAGGCCGACAGGCTGATTGAGTGGCGCGTATCGAAACACGAAACGGCACTCTTCAAACTTGTAAATCGACTGAACTGGATCCATCAGCGGCTGCGCCTGCGTGTAACACAACTCGCAATCAGGAGCGCCGGGCGTGATAGACGCTTGCACGAAGTGCTGCTGCACGTTGTAGGCTGGTCTGCCGTTCCACAGCACGAGCGTGTCTGCGTGATGGCAGCAACCAGATTCAATTTCAGTACCAACAATGCAATCGCGAATGCAACGTGATCCGCAACAACAACCTCTAGCGAGTGTCATTAGTCCTCTTCTTCTTCTTCGATTGTTGAAGACTCTTGATCTTCAGACGATTTCATCACCATCGCGTTGCACAGCATGGCGTTGCCGATCTGATGTCGCCAGAACTGCGTGCTGCGCTTACGCTGCGTTGTCCAAAGAATCACGACGGCATCCGCCCCCGCCTCCTCAATGAGGAGACGCGCAGCACGCTCGGCTGCGTAGAGGGGCGTGATGTCATCGCTCTTGGACATTAGCGATTGAGGTAGAAGCGGAACTGCATGTAATCAATAAGAACGCTGCTTTGAGAAGCGGGAGCAGCAGAATGCGCTCTAGATCCGATTCCAGCCCTCAAGCCACTAGTGGGGATATTTGACGTAGCCGTATGAACAACAACGTCGTTAATAGAGAATCTAACTTGTGTTCCCGCTGCGTTGATGTATACGGAAAGTTTTGCAGCTGTAGTGTAACTAATGCCCGTATTTACAACTGTTGGCGTTGAGCCGTTGTTTACAGCGCAAAGCCAACTCGTTGAGGAGCTATCTGTGACAAAGCAAGCGAGTGACCCTGAAGAAGACAATGTGCTTCCCCAAAACCCGTAGCAAGATCTAACAGCGGGATCAGCAGATGCATACTGTACTTTGCAATCAAATTCACAAGCGACAGTACCTAAACTTAAAGCTCCAGTTGAGGTATCAGTAAGTTCTGCGCGCACAGGAGCCGTCCCCGAAGTAGGGAGACTTAGCCCGCATTGCCATGCTGAAGCTGGTGAATAGCTTGCGGTGTATCCGATGAGTCCGCCACCAGTACTGGTTTCGACAAATCCACCCCTATCCGTGCAATCCGTAAACAGGGTGAAGATTTTGGATTGATCAATGTTCTTGCTCACATAGTCACTAGCAGCAATGCCATTGATCTTCACCACGGTCGGATTGGGAAACGAACCCGACAGATCTCCGCCAGCGGGAACCGCGAGCGTGTCCTGCACGGTGAGATTGGTCTGCGTTCCTGTGACCGTGATCGTGTTGGTGACTTCAGAAATGATGAGACTCATCGTGTCACCTCCTGCGAGATTGAGATAGCGCCGCGAAGCAAGCGCGTGACTACGCCAGTTGGAGATTCGATCTCAAGGTCGTACACGCCATCGGTCGGGATGGTCGCCGACAATGCGGAGCTGATGGTGATCGTGATGACACCCGTTGCTGCCGTGATGACGATTCCGGTCAGGGGTCCGACCGTGCCAAGATCCAAGTACTTGATCAGGCTTCCGACCGTTGGACGCATTTGCATGCGCGCGATGTAGCCCGTCAATGGGATTGGAGTTCCGCTGCTATCGGTGTACTGCAACACCTTGACAACAGTCGTGCCTTGTTCGATTTCAAAGTTGTATGTAGGTGCTGCCATTACCGTGCCTCCGTGAACTCGTACTCGATGATTCCCTGATTCGTTAGCCAAGCGCGCAACCAAAGCGCTCCACGCGGTTTAGGCGCGCCGCCGCGCTCTGTATGCCAGCCCTCTTGTGGGCTGAACTCGTCCTTGTAACCGGGCGTTCGAGCGTGGGTTTGGCGATCCAAGTATGTTCGATCGCCCGTGGTGATTCTATATCGTTCAATCGGCACAATCCATTGATCATGGGTGTGTCCCGTCCAAACGATGTCTGCGTCGGGCAAATAGACGGCCATGCGCGCCGTCTGGATGGTTCCACGCGTGACAGGGCCACCGCCGCCGTAACCGTGGTGATGGTAGACCCACAGGCTTCCAACGCGCCGAGTGTTCGGAGCATGAATGACGAGCCGAATCCAGCCAGCGTATCCGCAGGTATGCAGATTGACCGCGCCAAGCCCCTTCAGCTTCTCGACCGTTCGTTCGGTCAAATTGCTCTCGTGGTGCTTGAGGATCGAAGTCTCGTGGTTGCCGAGACCCATCATGCACCAGTTTCGCGCATAGGGGGTATAGAACTTGACCGCCTCATCGACTAGGCGGTCAAGGTAATTCCCGTACTGGTATTCAGGACGCAGGGCAGACCGATCCGCGCGGCGGTCCCATTTGCCCTGCATGGCGCAATGGCAATCCCCGTTGTCGAGGATCAGCGCGTCACGCTTGCGCGCCTCTTCCAGATGGCGGCGCTCCATGTCGATGTCGGTGTGCGCGTTGTCGTGGTGGGCATCAGATCGCAAGAGGAACTCAATGCAATCAGTTCCCTTGCGTGGCCTGTAGTCGATTCTCAAGATTGATTTGTCAGGCTTGAAAATCTGCACATGATCCAATGCGCCCATGATTCACCCTTATTTCCCGCGTGCGCGGTTAAACCCATGCCTCTCTTCAAATTCGGCCACGACATCGGCATGCACTCGTCTATCTCTTGAATATGGCAGCCGAAACCCAATCAACCGTCCCGCATCAATCCACCGCACAACCATTCGGTCTGAAACGCCAAGGCGTTTGGCGACTTGGCCCGTGGTCATCCACTCCGAGCCATCATGCGAATTTTCTGGACGTATGCGGTTAATTGCTTTCATCGACGTAGTCAGGCGGCACGACGTACCAACCTTCAGGAATCACGACTCGGTTTTGAGACAGAATCCACTCCCCGTCTATACGGGTGTATATCTGTGCCTGTGTCTTCGGACCGATTCGGATCGGGCTTCCCTGCGCTACCAGCACCGTCCTGCCGCATCCACTCGCGGACGCGAGCGCCAGCGCGGCGAATGCTGCCGTCATCACGGTCAGCATCAATGGCGACGTGGCCGCGCTTTGCGCGCTCCTCAATCCACGATAGAAGCGCAATGAGAAGCTGCGAGAGAAAGCCGAGCATTGACTCACTTCGCCCCCGCCGACTCACTCGACACATTGTTGTCGCGAGCCGCGAGCAATCCGATGCCGGCAATGACTGCGGCAATCACAGCACCCCAATCGGGGGTGGTGAGGGCATCGCCATCAAAATGCGCAGTCATCGCGCTGCCGATGGCTACGAGAATCGCGCCAATACCTGCCGCCGAAGTTTTCCATGATTTCATTTGATTGGCCTTTCTAGGCGTTCGAGGCGAGCGGACAATTCTCGAAGCCGCTCCTCTGTTTGTTTGTCAGTCAACGTAAACGCAACTTGCGCTTTTGCGAGCTCGCTCACGATGCTGCCAAGTTCTCTGACCTGCTCAACCGTTGAAACGAGTTGTGCGTCACGACGGCCCATTTGGATGAGCATTGTTCCGATACCGACGCAAATGGCGACGAACGAAGCCCACGTCGCTATCAACTGTTGCGATGTTCGCTGTTGCTCGCTCATACAATCCTCACAGCTACAAGGCCAGTAGCCCTGTCCAAGTTATTCGGGAAGCTCTGATATTTGACTACGCGCGTTGCCTGATTTGCCGTTGCTCGCAACTTAATTGTCGTGGTTGACGACAATTGCACAACCGCATTTGCAGATGCGTTTACCGACAGACCAGTAGCCGCACCATGCGATGTACTGCATGACGCAAGTGTCGCAGACGTGGATGAATTTTGCAATTCAATTGTGTATTGAGTTGTCGCTGCCACGGTACTCGACATTGTGGCATTAGCAGTAATCAACCATGTTCCAGCGCCTAGTGAAAGGCTTGTAACATCATACATGGTATTTGCGTTGACAAGAGACACATCCGACGTGATGAATGACGAGGTATATGACAGCGAAACATTGGCCGTCGTCCCCGTTAGTCCAGTAAACGACCAGCCGTAGCCAAGGGTCAATTCCTCTGGCTCGCCTGCGGATGGCTGGGATCCGCCACGCCCGATAATTCTTCCCGGTGTGATATCAGGGAATGTCGCAAACGCCTCCCCCGCCACGGTCATATCCGAGATGTATTCGGTCTTGGTTGACTCAAGATTGGCACGAACAAGGATCTTGCCCTGCGTAGGGTGCGCATGCTCAACGTACCCCATCTGCATCTGCCAGTTCGGGCGCGATGGCTCTGTGGCCGTCAAAGCGCCGGCAGTAGTTGGACTCAAGTACAGAACCGCGCCGTCTGTATACGCATTTGTGTTGAGACCCGTCAGCGTTCCGGCGATGATGACCGAACCTGTAGAG
>JAIXXE010000007.1 GCA_027490875.1 Alphaproteobacteria bacterium | reverse complement strand
GAAAGGTGCTCTGCGCCCAACCGGTGAGCGTCACGGCATCGGCCAATATAGCTGCTTGGCTGGGCTTGCCTGCTTGCTCAATCCCCACCGCCGAGGGGTACCCCCGGTACGGGGCGGCCACCACCACCGTATTGCTGCCAAACACTTGCCGCAGCCACAGCGCCATCCCGCCAACATCGTGCGCATTGCCGCCAAAGGCTACGACCAACGTGGGGTTGACGGGCACCCGCCGCGGGGTTTGCAGCACTTGCAGGGTGAGGCCGTCGGTGGCGGTGAGGTTGATGCGCTGAAAGTCATCGCGGGCGGCAACGGGGGCGATGGTTAAGCTGTTCACGCGCTGGGGGAAGATGAGGGCACCTTGCTGCCACCACAGCAGGCCCAAGGCGGCCGCGTAGCCTACCACGCCACCAAGCAGTACCAACCATCCAAACCGTCGCATGGAAAAACCCTAGCAGAAAACTTGGGTAAAAAGCGATTGCATCAGTGAAAAAAACCGCGCAGACTATCATTCCAGATTGGAAACTTTGGCGTGCGTGCGCAGTCAGCAGCCAGCGTTGACCAGTGACTGTTCAACAATCTGGAAAGGATACCCCATGGGAACCAACACGGCTGCCAATGCCCTCACTGTTGTTAAGGCCCGTCAGTCTGCCTCTAAGCCTGCGGCCAATACCCCCGCAAGCGTGATGGCCTTTTTGCAAGATGAAGAGATTGAGTACGTCGACTTCCGCTTTACCGATACCAAAGGCAAATGGCAGCACGTGACGTTTGACGTTGGCATGGTGAATGAGGCCCGCTTGGTGGAAGGCGTGATGTTTGACGGCAGCAGTATTGCCGGCTGGAAGGCGATTAACGAGAGCGATATGTTGCTAAAGCCAGCACTGGAAAGTGCCTGCCGCGACCCCTTTGCCGCCGACCCCACCATGATTGTGGTCTGCGAGGTGTACGACCCCGTGACCGGCAACCGCTATAACCGCGACCCGCGCGGGATTGCCCATGCGGCGGAAGAGTATGCCAAGAGCACGGGCATTGCCGATGAAATTTTTGTTGGGCCGGAAGCCGAGTTTTTTGTGTTCGATGACGTAAAGTTTAAAGCCGAACCCTACCACACCACCTTTGAACTGGACTGCGACGAATTGCCTACCAACGGCGCGACCGACTACGCTAACGGCAACCTTGGGCACCGCATTCGCACCAAGGGGGGCTACTTCCCCGTGCCACCGATGGACAGCGGGCAGGACCTGCGCGCCCAGATGCTAAAAACCATGGCGTTGATGGGTGTGAAGGTGGAAAAACACCACCACGAAGTGGCCAGCGCCCAGCACGAGTTGGGGATTAAATTCGATACCCTGACCCGTATGGGCGACCTGCTGCAGGCCTATAAGTACTGCATTCATATGGTGGCGCATGAATCTGGTAAAACCGCCACCTTTATGCCCAAACCGATTTACGGTGATAATGGCAGCGGCATGCATTGCCACCAGAGCCTCTGGAAGAATGGCAAGCCGCTGTTTGCGGGTGATAAGTACGGTGGCCTGAGCCAAGAATGCCTGTGGTACATTGGCGGGATTATCAAGCACGCCAAGGCGATTAATGCGTTCACCAACCCGACCACCAACAGCTACAAGCGCCTGGTGCCGGGCTTTGAAGCGCCGGTATTATTGGCCTACAGTGCGCGCAACCGCAGCGCCAGTTGCCGCATCCCCTATACCGACAACCCCAAGGCCAAACGGGTTGAAGTACGCTTCCCCGACCCAGCCGCCAACCCGTACCTGGCCTTTGCCGCGATGCTGATGGCGGGGCTGGATGGGATTAAGAACAAAATCAGCCCCGGAGAGGCGATGGACGCCGACCTGTACGAGCTGCCACCCGAGGAACTTAAGAAAATCCCGACCGTCTGTGGCAGCCTGCGCGAAGCGTTGCAGTGCTTGCATGCCGACCGCAGCTTCCTGACCACGGGTGGTGTGTTTAGCGATGACTTTATTGACGCCTACATTCAGTTGAAGATGCAGGACGTCATCCGGTTTGAACATACCCCGCATCCGGTGGAGTTTGAGATGTATTACTCGGTCTAGCCTTGTCACACACCACGGCGGCGTCCCCACCGGTACGCGGTGGGGGCGCCGTGGTGTTTGGTGCTATTCCAGGCGGTATTTCTTCATCATGCCACTCACGCCTTGTGCGGATTCGCTCACCTGCGTGGCGAGGCTGTTGGTGGTGCTGACGTTGCTTTGCAGCTGCTTCATGTCACTATTAAAGTGATTCATGGTGGCTGATATTTGTGCCAGCGCGGCGGTTTGCTGGTCGATGGCGGCACTGACCTGACGGGCTTGGTCGCTCATGGCGGTGGTGCTGTCGGCCATGGTGGTGAGGGCTGTGGCCGAGGTGTTGGCAATGGCAGTTAGCTCGGTTGCTACCGCACGGATTTCGGCCGTGCTTTGGGTGGTGGTGTTGGCTAGTTTACGGACTTCATCGGCCACCACGGCAAAGCCTCGGCCTGCTTCGCCCGCACGGGCCGCTTCAATCGCGGCATTGAGGGCGAGCAGGTTGGTTTGCTCGGAGATTTGGTCGATGACCTTAACCTTGGTGCTAATCTGCTTGGAAATATCCTGCAGCTTTTGCATTTCGCCGTTGGTGTGGCTGCTCTTTTGCTGCAGGCTGTCAACCTGTCTGGTGGTGCTGTTGGCCATGGTGGAAATTTGCGTCACGCTGGCGGTTAGCTCTTCCACGGCGGCGTAGATTTCGTTCAGCCGGTCGGCCTGCCCGTCGGTCATGTTTTTAATGTTACTGGCGGCACTGAACAGTTGGTCGGCAGTGCCTTCCAGTAAGGCGCTGCTCTCCTTCACCTGACCAAACACTGTGGTGAGAGCTCGCAGTGATTTAAGTAGCCACCACAGGCCAACCCCACTGGCAAGGACCAAGCTACCCACCAGAATTTCAATCAGCAGCAGCAGGCGTGCGCCGTCGGATTCGCGCTGCTCGAGCAAAATCTTGAACTGATCTTCTGTGGCATCCATCACGGTTTCCATCTGGCCCATGCGTTCGGCGACCTTGTTATACCATGTGGTACTGTCCATCGCCGCTTCAATCGGGCCGCCAAGACTGGCAGCCAGGGCTTTTTCTACGGCCCGCAGTTCAACCGCCAAAGGGGTGTTGCGTTGGCTGAGAAAGAGCTTATCCAGCTCTTCGGGAGCCAAATCTTGAAACAGATTGGCGGCTGATTCTCGCTGGCCCAGCGTGCGAACAAAGGCTTCTGCTTGGCTTGGGGTAAGCTGCCCCTGCCTTAACCCCGCAGCACCCAAGGCCCGCAGTTGACCGAAGCGTTCTTGAAAGTCGGTAATGGCCACATAGGCTCCGACCAGCAGAGATACTTGTGCGTCGTTGGCCTCTTTACGCAATTCACCCAGCAGGCTGAGAAGTTCGGTTACCTTGGTGGTATAGTCGTTCTTCAGGCTATCATCGGGGCTGCTGGCAGCATCAACGCGTTGTCGCAGGGCATTTAATGTGGTGGGCTTGTCTGTAAAGTCAGTAAGCTTTTCGGCAAGCTTTGGGTTGGCCAGAGCTTTTGCCTTGGCGAGGTCGTCCAGCCAAGTTTTGAGCGTTTCGTCGGTGGTTGCGCGGGCTGCTAAAACAGCGCCATTGCCCATAGCGGGATTGGCAAACATCTGGCTGGTATGGCCCCGCTCCGTTTGCAGCGCGTTGATGAGATCCTTACTCAGGGGTACCAGCTCCAGCTTTTTGTTGATTTGCTTGGTCGCCGTTACTTCGTTGTAGAGGGTATAGCCGTTCCAAATACCCAAGGCCAACAGGGCCGACAGGGGGACAATGACCAACAGCAAGATTTGATGGAGCAGCTTCACGGGGACACAGAACTTCTGGTTGATTACTGTTATTATTTTTGTATTATAATAAAGAGAACCCAAAAAAACTCAAGCCCCTCGTGGGGCCTGAGTTACGCATAAAGTAAGATATTATGATTTTTTTACAACATTTTAATGGAAAAGGCTTAATTACGCCACGTGCCGATGACGCAGGTGGGCGCTCACCTTTTCATAGGCCCGTGCCTCAAGCTGACGAACGCGTTCGCGGCTTACACCATAGTTGATGCTTAAGTTTTCCAGCGTCGGGGTCTCATCTTCATCCGACAAGTGACGTGCGACAAAGATCTGGCGTTCGCGGTCGTTTAATACCGCCAAGGCACCGGCCAGGCGCTCCTTGCGGAAACGGGCATTGCTTTTGGCCATCACCAGCGTTTCGGGGTTGGGGCGGCTGTCAGCAATGAAATCCTGCCACTCGTGGGTGCTGTCGGCATCGCTGCCGACGGGGGCGTTGAGGCTTTCGTCGCCGTGGCGCAGGCGTTGGTCCATCAGCACCACATCAGCCTCGTTTACGTCGAGCTCGGCGGCGATTTTGGCCACGGCTTCGGGGGTGAGGTGGGTGACGTTTTCGCCTAGCACCTCGCCCTTTAGGCG
>JAIXXE010000163.1 GCA_027490875.1 Alphaproteobacteria bacterium | reverse complement strand
TCCTTACCGGCGGCGCGCACGTTGCTAAGTTTTTTGGCGTGGGTGGGGTTCACTTCCAAGTCATCAGCGCGGCTGTTTTCCCCCACAATCAGGCCGTCGTAACAGGGCGCGGTGTTGCCAATGAACAGCGTGCCGCGTGCTTCCAGTTCCTTTAAGGTATAGGCCGTGGCAGTCCCCGAGGCCATGCTGACCAGCACGCCGTTGCGGCGGCCCGCAGGGATGGATTTAACCGGGCCGTATTCCTTAAACTGGCGGGTAAGGATGCCGGTCCCGCGGGTGTCGGTTAAGAACTCGCTGCGGTAGCCAATCATGCCGCGGGAAGGTCCGACAAAAATCAGGCGCTGCTTGCCGTGGTGGTCGGATTTCATATCCACCATTTCGGCGCGCCGCAGGCCCATCTTTTCCATCACGGCACCCGCGAAGGAGTCATCCACATCTACAATAATATCTTCATACGGCTCTTGCTTGACGCCATTTTCTTCCCGGAAAATCGTTTCCGGACGGCTGACCGAAAGTTCAAACCCTTCGCGCCGCATGGTTTCAATCAGCACGCTCAGGTGCAGTTCGCCCCGCCCCATCACGCGGTAGCTCTCGCCCACGCTTTCCACAATCAGCCCCACGTTGGTCTCGGCTTCGGCCATCAGGCGGCTGCCAATTTCGCGGCTGGTGAGCTTTTTGCCTTCTTGGCCTGCCAATGGGGAATCATTCACGCCAAAGGTCATCATCAGGGTGGGTGGGTCAATCGCCAAGGCAGGCAGCGCGGTGTTCACTTCCGGAGAACAGATGGTGTGGCTTACATACGCATTGGGCAGCCCAGCCAGTGCGACAATGTCGCCCGCCTTGGCTTCAACGACGGGGACTTTTTTCAGGCCCTGAAAGCCGTACACTTCCACCGCCTTGCCCTTTTCAATCTCGCTGCCGTCGCGGTCGAGCGCCTTCAGCGGTTGGTTCTTTTTCAGTGTTCCGGCGACAATCCGGCCCGTGACAATCCGGCCGACAAAGGCGTTGCGCTCAATCAGCGTGACCAGCATCTGGAACGGGGCGCTCGCGTCGCCTACGGGGGCCGGCACGTGCTTAAGAATCAGGTCGAGCAGCGGCTCGCAGTTCGTGCCCTTTACCTTGTAGTCGGGCGTGACCCAGCCTTCGCGGCCGACGGCATAGAGAATGGGGAAATCCAGCTGTTCTTCGCTGGCGCCGAGGCTATCGAACAGGTCGAAGGTCTCATTCACCACCTGGTCGGGGCGGGCATCGGAACGGTCGATTTTGTTAATCACTAAAATTGGCCGCAAGCCAAGCTGTAGAGCTTTACCAAGGACAAATTTGGTCTGTGGCATGGGGCCTTCGGCGGCATCCACCAGCAGCACGGCGCCATCAACCATCCGCAGAATACGTTCTACTTCACCGCCAAAATCGGCGTGACCGGGGGTATCCACCACGTTAATCCGGTGCTCTTTGTAGAGAATACTGGTCGTTTTGGCCAAAATCGTGATGCCGCGTTCGCGTTCAATATCGTTGCTATCCATCACGCGGGCGCCACTTTCGGCGGCCAGCGTGCCGGTTTGGGTTAGCAGGGCATCCACCAGGGTTGTTTTACCGTGGTCGACGTGGGCGATAATGGCAATATTTCTCAGCATGCTTTGGCCCCTAACAGCTTGCCCCTGTTGGGTCAAGGGTTTATACAGCTACCCATGTGCGGTATCGCGGGGGTTTCCTTAAAAAACGGCCAGCAAGCCAAGCCTGATCATTTAACCCCGTTGGCTGCCGCCCTGGCCCACCGTGGCCCTGACGGCGAAGGCTTTTGGGTACAAGGCAGTGTAGGGCTGGTGCACCGGCGATTAAGTATTTTGGATGTTGCAGGGGGCAGGCAGCCACTCAGCACCCAAAGCCATGCGCTGGTGGTGAATGGCGAGATTTACAACTACCAAGCCCTGCAGGCGCAGGTAACGCGGGCGGGGGCAAGATTGCAAACGGGTTCGGACAGCGAAGTGGCGCTGCATCTGGCCGTGCAGGGGGGCCTGGAAGCCATGCCCGCCCAGTTACAAGGGATGTACGCCTTGGCCTGCGCGGAAGCCGCCAGCAGCACCCTGCTGCTGGCGACCGACCCGTTTGGCATCAAGCCCCTGTATTATTGCCAAACTACGGTGGGGTTGGCCTTTGCCAGCGAACCCGCCGCCTTGGCCAAGGCTGGATGGGTACGCCCCCAAATGAACGGCGCTGTACTGCCAATGCTGCTGAACCGGCATTACAGTGTTGGGGCAGAGACCCTCTGGCAGGGCATTACCCGCCTGCTGCCGGGCGAACGGTTGCTGGTGCGCGCGGGCGAGATTGTAAAGCGCTGGCAGGCGGTGCCGCAGTTGCGGACTGCCATTTCAGGGGCCAACCCAGCGCTCAACCCCGCCGATTTCCCTGCCCATCTGGAAGCCGCCGTGGCGCGGCACCTGCAAGCCGATGTGCCGTTTGGGCTGTTGTTAAGTGGCGGGCTGGATAGTTCGGCGTTGGCCATCATGATGCGTAAGCTGGGTGCACCCGTGCAGGCCTACACCGCCCGCATTGAGGTAGACGGTGGGCCGAATGAGGCCGAGGCCGCAGCAGCCCTTTGCAAAGCCCTTGGGGCCACGCACACGGTGGTGCCCTACGGCGCGGCCGATTTCTGGCCCGGGCTGGCCACGCTGGCAGGTGCGATGGACGACCTGACGACCGATACCGCGGCGCTGCCCTTGCTTAAGCTCACGGCGCGCGCGCGGCGAGATGTCAAGATTTTGCTCTCTGGCGAAGGTGGCGACGAAACGCTGGCAGGCTACGGGCAATATCGTGCCAAGCAGGGTTTCATCCGGCGCCTGTTGGCCCCCTTTAAGGCGCGGCGGAGTGGTGACGCCGCGCCGTTCCAAGGGCTGTTTCGCCTGCCGATGGCCACGCCCGCCTCTGCGTTAGCACCGTGGGATACCGCAGGCTTCACCAGCCTACAGGAAAAACAAAGCGCCGACCTGGCCAACTGGCTACCGCACGATTTGCTGCTTAAGCTGGATAGAACCACCATGGCCAACGGGGTGGAAGGCCGGGTACCGTACCTGGATGACACCTTGGCGGCCTTTGCCTTTGCCCTGCCCGATGAGGCGAAGGTGAACGACAGGTTTGGCAAGTTACCACTGCGGCAGTTTATGGCCGCCCAAGGGTTCGAGCCGCTGGCGTGGGCCCGCAAGCAAGGTTTTAGTGTTGGCGTGGGGCAATTTTTAGCCCAAAAGCCGAACGTGCTGCGCGGCCTGTGGGGCCAAAGCGCCATTTTGCAAGAACTGTTGCAGCCCACCGCTGGCCAGACCTTGCTGGGCAATTTAGGCCACAACAAAACCGCCAATCTCGCCACCAGCCTCACACTGTTGGCACTGTGGGAAGCCCACCATCTCCAAGGCACGCCCCTGCCCGAACTGCAGCAACGTCTGGAGCGCCAATCATGGTAAAAAATCCATGGTAAGCAAACCCATGATAACCAAATCTAAGGTCCTTGCCGTACTGGGGGGGCCGCTGGTGGCAACCCTTGCCTTGGCGTGGTTGATGGTGCTGCTGATACTTGGCACGTTGGCGCAGGCGAACATTGGGTTGTATCAAGCACAGGTTAAGTATTTTTCCTCGGCCATTCTATGGCTCGGGCCGCTGCCTACACCCGGTGGCGCTACTACCTTGGCCCTGCTCACGTTGGGTTTAAGCCTAAAACTACTGCTACGCCCCTGGCGGCTTCGGCAAGCGGGTAGCCTGATGGCGCACCTAAGTGTTTGGTTGCTGCTGGTAGGCGGCGCCTTCTCTGCCTTCACCACCACCGAGGGCTACCTGCGTATTGCCGAAGGCGGGCAGAGCAATATCTTGAACAGCTACCACACGCCCGAATTGGCGGTCATCGATGCGGCCGGTAGCACGCTGCTGCGCTACGACGTTGGTGCGCTGCGCCCCGGGGCGCGGCTGGGGGTTGGGGCCGAGCAGCTGCTGGTCGAGCAGTACTTCCCCAACAGCGCGCTGCGCGAGCGCCCCACGCCGGTTGAGGATGGCCTTACCATTGGTGCACGACGGTTTCTAGATTTCACCGCCAAGGCTGCGGAAAAGGATGACGAGCGTAACCGGCCGACCTTGCTCTTTACCAAACTTAATACCGCGGGCGAGGCCACCGCCAAGTTGGTACTGTTTCAGGGGCAGCCTATCCCACAGCCGGTAGCCTTTCCTGGTCACCCAAGCGCCAGTTTGGTGCTACGTCCGGCGCAAATAGCGCTGCCATTTATGGTGCAACTTTCCCATTTTGCGAACGAATACTACCCCGGTACGACCATCGCCCGCCACTACGCCAGCGCCGTTACAGTCATCAGCCCCCAGAGCGGCAGCTGGCCTGCCACCATTCAGATGAATGCGCCCTTGCGCTATCAGGGGTACACGCTCTATCAGGCCAGTTTTGTCATGCCCGAACAGGCCGGACCAGAAGAAAGCATTTTGGCGGTGGTGCAGAATCAGGGGTACCTCATCCCCTACGCGGCGGGTATTTTATTATGCGTAGGGTTGCTGCTGCATCTGGGGCTGCGGTGGCGTGGGTTGCTGTTGTTGGGCATAGTGCCGCTGCTTGGGCTAAGCAACGCAAGCTACGCCACACCGCAGGCCGCACTTTTTGCTTTGGATGTTGCCCGTTGGGGTACGCTGCCTATTCAACACGAAGGCCGTCTCAAACCCTTGGCAACCTTTGCCGCGTTAACGCTGCACATGCTGCACGGCAGCGAATCGTTGGAAGGGCTTGACGCCACGCAATGGCTGGCCGAGTTGGTGTTTACGCCAGAGCGTGCTCATCAACGCCGCGTGTTTATTGTACCGAGCGACACGCTGCGCGCGCGCCTGCAATTGCCAGCCCGCAGCCCCCGCACCTACACCTACCCCGAAGTGGCGCGCGCGCTGCAACCTCAGTTTGAAACGATTCGGCAGCTGGCCGCACTGCCAGTCAGCGAACGTGACCCGCTTGATGGTCAGCTGGTGCAGCTGGCCGAGCAGGTACAGTATTATTTCCTGCTCAGTTCCAGCTGGCAGGACGCAGGGCCACTGCGGGTACTACCGCCACGGTTGGGAGAAGATCGCTGGTTGGCGCCTGCCGAGACCACGGCTGGTGCCTCTGCCACCATTTGGGCCAGCCTGAGGCTGGCTGCGACCACGGCCGATGCACCGCTCTGGCAAACGGCAACAGCCGCAGCGTGGCGCACATTGGAGAGCCTGCCTAACGTCCGCCCAAACGCCTTGGTGGCCGAGCGCTGGCTGCGCGGGCTACACCCGTTCCCGCTGGCCACGGCCTTGATGACACTGGCCAGCCTGTTGCTTCTGTTAAGCTGGCGGCTGCCTGTATCGCTTAACCAAACGCTGCCACGTTGGTTACAGCGCCCTTCCTTTAAAAAAGCGGCGACCCTTGCCCTGGCTGGCGGCTGGGCGATAGCCAGTACGGCGGTGGCGTTGCGGATTTACATTCTGCAACGTCCGCCCGTAGGCACGTTGTACGAAAGCGTACTGTTTGTAGGGCTGGTGGTGGTAGGTTTGGCGTTGGTGCTGGCCGCGCGGGACCCGCTCCGGCGCATGGCATGGCTTGGTATTGGCGCTGGCCTTGGGCTGTTGTTGCAGCTGTTGGGGTTACGCTATGCGGCGGCAGGCGGCGATACACTGGGCGTGCTGACAGCTGTGCTTGATACCAACTTCTGGCTGACCACCCATGTATTGGTGATTACCGCAGGCTACGCACTGGCACTTTTGGCGGGGGCATGGGCCCATGGCGTGTTGGTGGTGTTGTTGCGGCAAAAGGGTGTGGTGAAGGTCACGCCCACCATGCAAACGCCCCTTACGCTGCTGACCTTGGCAGCGTTGGCCTTCACGGCGACGGGGACGTTGCTGGGGGGCATCTGGGCCGACCAATCGTGGGGGCGTTTTTGGGGCTGGGACCCTAAGGAAAATGGTGCCCTGCTCCTGACCCTTTGGCTGGTGTGGGTGCTGCATGCCCGCCTCAGTGGTGTGCTAAACCCGCTGGGGCTGGTGCTGGGGGTGGCGGCCACCCCCATGATTGTGGCCGTGGCGTGGTTTGGGGTGAACCTGTTAGGGGTAGGCCTGCATAGCTACGGCTTTACGCAAGGGACGTTTGTTTGGCTTGGCAGCTTTGTGTTGATTGAAACGTTACTTCTTGCTGCAATGGGGTTTTGGCTATGGCGACGCGCGCACTGATTGCGCTTGGCTTGGCGTTGCTGCTAGGCGCCGTGCTATGGGGCGCTGGGATGCTGCGCTGGACGCCCCCAGCGGCTGCCATGCCGCCACAACCCTTCCCTGCACTGGCTGAACTGAATGCGGTGACGCAGCCCGCGGTGTTGCTCACCACCTGGGCCAGCTGGTGCGGCGTTTGTATGGCCGAACTTCCTAAAAAAATTGCCTATGCTCAAGCACACCCCAACGTGGCGTTGGTAGCGGTTAATATCGACACCACACCCCGCCAGCACCTCGCAGCGCTGCAAAAACTCAGTGCCCCGCGCAATGCACCCAATGTTTTCTGGTTGCACGACCCTTCCCGCACCCTGGCCTTTGGGACGTTACAGGGTACGGGCGTGCCCGAAAGTTTTGTTCTGAACGCGCAACGCCAGCTACTCCTCAAGCAAAGCGGGCCCGTTAACCTTGCGTTTGGCCCCATGGCCGCTGCCTTGGCAGCAGCCATGGCCAAACCCTAAGCAAAGCTAGGCTACGGCGGGGACGCCCACAGCTTCGGTGCTCACCACCCCTTCTTTTAACACATGGCTGTAGGGGCAAACCGTATGGGCTTTGGTGGCAATAGCCTGGGCCTGGGCTTGGTCTACACCCTGGAGGGTTACCCGCAACGCCACGCCTATACTAAAACCGCCATCGTCGCGCTTGAGCAGGCTTACCTCACTCTGCACCGTAGGGGCTGCGCCCAGTTCATACCCCAGCTGCTTGGCGGCAAACGCGCAGGCGCCGCCGTAGCACCCAGCGTAGCCAACCGCAAAGAGCTGTTCGGGGTCGGTGCCGGTGGCTGGGCGGGGCTGAATGACGGGGTGCGTCAGCTCTACCTGCAGGCGGCCATCGGCGGTGCCGCCCTTGCCATTGCGGCCATTGGTGACGGTGGCTTGGGTGCGATAAAGTTCTTGCATCGGAGGGTTCTTTCTCTTCGCTGCACGCTAGAAGAATTGGGAAGATTGTGCAAGACGCTTGAATTTACCGCGCAATCTGCTAGAAAGACTAGAACACAATCAACGAAAGCTCTGTCCCATCGGCCGTTTCAAAGGCACTCCGGATCGTAACCGGCAATACGAACACCGCATCAATGGTGATATCCGCGTTCCTTCGGTTCGCGTCATTGGCCCTGAGGGCGAAAATTTTGGCGTGATGACCAGCCGTGATGCCTTTTTTAAGGCACAGTCACTTGGGCTCGATTTGGTCGAGATTTCCCCGAACGTCAGCCCGCCTATCTGCAAGATTCTCGATTATGGTAAGTTCCGCTTCCAAGAGGCCAAGCGCAAGGCCGAAGCCAAGCGTAACCAGACGGTGATGGAGGTGAAGGAAATGGTCTTTCGCCCGGGTACTGAAGAGAACGACTATCAGGTCAAGCTTCGTAAAATTAAAGAGTTTCTGGCCGACGGCAATAAGGCGAAGATTAACCTCCGGTTCCGTGGTCGCGAGACGACCCACCAAGAGCAGGGGCAGCTGATGCTCGACCGCTTAATTGCCGATACCCACGACTATGCCAAAGTGGATTTCCGCAGCGGCCTGGAAGGGCGCTTTATGACCCTGGTGTTAAGCCCCGATAAAAAGAAGAAGGCCTAAGGCCGCCCTTGCAGCCGCTGCCCGCTGGCAGTTTGGCCAATGGCATGAGGCGTAACAAGGCATTGCTGGTAAGCAACGTGGTCGCTTACGCCGAACTGCGCAGTCTGGCGGCTGTTGGGGCTTGCTTTGGTGCAGGCATTCACGCTGGCCTGTTGCTGGAGCACTGAAAGATTGGATTGTAGCTGCCACTGCTGCGGTGGGGTCATTAACTCTTTAAGCTGTTGCCACTCCTGGTTCCAGTAATACTGGCGTGGTTCATCGAGCATACGGCTACAGCCAACCAACAGCAACGGAGCCAGCAGCAGCACAGCCTTCATTTAAATTCCTCCGAACTGATACTCGGCAATGCTTTGATAGAGCTTCCCAATCTCGCGCTCCCAGATACCCGTGGTGACGGTATGCATGTACCAGTCGTTGCCAAAGTTTAACACTGGCACGCAGGCGGGGCGCAGACCGGCATCAAACAACGCAAAGCCGGCGGCGAGCAGGTTGGCGTCGGTATGGCCGCCTACCACCAAAACTTCATCAGGCTTCTGGCGGTGCAGCCATTCCATCACCTGCGGCGGTAACCCGTAACCATACTTGGGAAAGACAACGCCGGTGCTAACCAACACGGCGGCATCCATCGGGGGCGTACGACCAGAGCGCACCAAGGGGGTTACGGCTTCATCGTGACTAAACAACGTGGCACAGGTTGGCATGTTGGCGGCCAGCTGGTTTATCTGTGCGACCATACCGGGCCCAGGGCGATAATAGGTTTGTATATCAAGAGCCAGCATACAGCGGGGCATCGTTAAAATCCTGTCTCTTCATCTGGTTTGACTAGCCCCAACGCACAGCGGTAGGCCAGCAGTTCTTGGCTTGCCATACGGTGTTCGGTATAGAGTTCCCGCACATGGTTGGCCGCCATCTGGCCCATGCTGGCCAGTTTACGCGGGTTTTGCAAGGCTCTTGCGATACAATCGGCGAGGGCCTGTGGCGCAACCTCCCCACGTTCGTTCACCGGCAACAGCCAGCCAGTCTTGCCGGGTATGATTGTTTCCTCGCTGCCACCATG
>JAIXXE010000136.1 GCA_027490875.1 Alphaproteobacteria bacterium | reverse complement strand
GCTGCCTTTTCTGGGCCAGTGCCCGCAATGTGAAGCACTGCATCGCACTGCGTTTTCACGTAGGCAAACGCCCGAATGAGCAGGGCAAAATCTTTCTGGCTGGTCAGGCGCCCCACGGCACAGATTACAGGAACGGTATTGTTGCGGCGCGCGTCATGGCTGCGACTTTGAATACGGGCTAAATCGAAGGCAGGGTAAACAGTGCAGGCTTTTTCTTTCGGCACGCCCCAGTTTTCCACAAAGTCTTGCGCTATCGCGCGCGAGACACAGCGCAGCAAATCCAAGCGATGATAGTTTTTAACCGAAAAGTAGTACAGATACCTCCATGGCCGCTTAAACTCGGCAGGATCGTTTTTAAGGGCATTGGAGAAGTGGAGATGTTCCTCGCCAATGAAGATGACATCCTTGCCAAAAAAAAGCCGGTAAAGCACCATGGTGAAGTTGGTTTGAGGGCAGATCGACACCAAGACGTCGGGGCGCTCTTGCTGAAGGATTTTGCGGAGTGCAAACGGCCAGCTAAAAAGCCTAAAGAACGGAATCTTGGCAAGCCATGATTGGTTGTTAAACGCAACCACTTTGGTGGTGGGTTCAAGTTCGTTTTGCATCGTTCCTTGGGGGTCGATGACGTAGGCACTTACAGTATGGCCGCGCTGCTGCAGCTGCCGCATGGTTGCGGCGGCAGCCCGTTGCGCCCCAATAAAGAAAAAGTTGGGAAAGAGGTAGGCGACGTTCATGATAATCCTTCATTAACTAGGCGTTGGATTGCTCGGCCAAGCCAACGGCTTGAAGTTTTTCCAGCAGAATGGTGACTGAAATCCCTAACACATCGGCCGCATATTGCCGGTTACCACCGGTGTAGGCCAATGTTTGCACCAGCGCCTCGCGCTCCAGTTCGGCCAACCGTTTGGGGATGAACGGAGCCGCAGCCCCCCCCTGCCCACCATAGGCGGCCGCCACCGCCGCATAGGGCGACGCAGCGGGGGCCACACTGGCATGAGCATTGACATTGTTGGCCTCTTGCCCCATGTGGGCCAAGCTCATCGGCGAAAGGATAATCTGGCCTGCTTCCAGCACGGTAGCCGCCGACCCAGCCAGCAACAGGGCGCGGTGCAGGGTGTTTTCCAGTTCTCTTACATTGCCCTTCCAGTAGCAGCCTTGCAACTTGGCTAGGGCGGCTGGGCTAAGTTTGGGGGTGGATGCATAGCCATTGGCTTTGGCTTGCTGGGTTAAAAAATGCTCGGCCAGCGGGGCGATGTCGCCGGGGCGCTCGCGTAGCGGAGGCAGAGTCAGCATCACCACGCTCAGCCTAAAGTAGAGGTCTTCCCTGAACTTACCCAGCGCGATAAAATCTTCCAGCGCGCGGTTGGTGGTGGCGATGAGGCGAATATCCACACTCACGGGCTTCTCGGCACCGACGGGGTCGATGACGCGCTCTTGTATTGCGCGCAGCAGCTTGGCCTGCAAGGGTAAATCCATTTCCGAGATTTCATCCAGCAACAACGTGCCCCCGTGGGCCAGCGCAAACTTGCCTTTGCGTTCGCTCATGGCACCCGTAAAAGCCCCTTTGGCATGCCCAAACAGTTCGCTTTCCAGCAGGTTTTCGGGAATAGCCGCACAGTTTACCGCCACAAAGGGGCCGTTTTTACGCAACGAATGCTCGTGAATATAGCGCGCCAGCACTTCCTTCCCTGCCCCGCTTTCGCCACGGAGCAAGACGGTAGCCTGACTGGCCGCATAGGTCTTGGCCTCGTGCAGCAGCGCACGGGTGACAGCATCGCCGGCAATGGGGCCACCCGCTTTGGCAACGGGGGCAAACTTCTGCTTGAGGGCCTCTAACAGCCGTGGGTCGACTGGTTCGGTGAGGTACTCGGTTGCACCCAGCCGAATGCATTTAGCCCCTACAGCAGGCTGCGCCGGGCCTACCACCACCACGGGCACGCCATGGTGCGCCGCACGCAGGGCTTCCAGCAACGCCGCGGCCAGTTCGGGGGTGGTGAGCAGCAGGCTGTAGGGCTGGTGTTCTAGCCCAGCCATGGCGGCAGCCACGTCGGCCACCGCAGCCCCTGTGGGCGCCATGCTTGCCAAGCCAGTCCCTACCACCATCATCATGGGGCAGAGTGTGGCAAAGAGTAACGATTTCTGCAAGCCTTAACGCGCTGCAAGCGGGTATTGGCAGCCGATATTCTGGGTTTTTATGGTGCCGCAGGTACGGGAATGCCCTTGGCGCCCGTGCCCATCAGGTGGGGGCGCCGGGCACCGTAGGCCAGCAGCAGGTTGGCCAGCGCCAAATCGTTGCGCGACAGGGCAATATCCATCGGTTTTAGGCCGCCGCGGTCAACCGTATCGGGGCTGGCGCCATTTTCCAGCAGCAGTTTGGTTAAGGGGAGCGACCCCATCGTGACGGCGGCGTGCAGCGCAGTTCGCCCCGTAATATCGGGCAGGTTGGGGCTGGCGTTCTTGCGCAGCAGCTCTTTGACCAACGATTCGGCATTGCTGCGCACTGCCAAGGCAAGGGGGGTGTTGCCAAAACGGTCTTGCAGGTTTACCGACGCACCCTTGGCAATCATCAGGTCGAGCATCGCCCGGTTGTTGTTGCTCGCCGCAGCAAACAACGGCGTCCACCCTTCAATGGTGGCCGCATTCGGGTTGGCCCCATTGTTAAGCAGCAGGCGAACCATCGGCAGATTGTTAACAGTCGCCGCACGGTGCAGCGGTGTTTGCAGGGTACTGGCGGGGGCTTCCACCAAGGCTCCGCGTTTGATGAGCACCTCGGCGGCTCCCAGCTGGCCGCTTTCCACGGCCGCATGGAGCGCAGTGCTGTTGAAGCTGTTGCGAGATTCTATCGGCATTCCCGTGTTCAAGAAGGCATTGATGGCGCGAATATCGCCCTGCCGCGCGGCGGCAAAAAAACCTTCGGTGGTAAAACTATAGCCAATCTGCGCCAAAAACTGCCGTTGCCGCACCGCTGCTTCATCCACATTGGTGGCGGTCACATTACGGCCAAGCACCAGCAGCTCTTCATCGCTTAGGGGGGCGAAGGCGTTACCGGGCAGGTCGGCTGCCTGAATCTGGTTGGTTGTGGCGGCATTCGGCTGCGTGGCAGTTTGGTAGCGCGGTGGCCGGGTTGGGCTTACAGCCACGGGCGTAAAGGGTAAGTCGGCCAATACCATACTGGTTTGGGCGGTGCCGTAGGCGGCATAGCCCATCCAGCCAAAGTGCCGAACAGCCCATAGCGCTACAATGGCTACCAAAGCGAACGCCACGCCCGCCAACAGGCGCTGCGGCAGGCTTAAACGGCGTAACATGTTTAACATTCCCCCTTAACAAGCCGTCTTTGCCTTGACAGGTCAAGCCCCTTCGCGCAAAAAGGGCCACTTTACCAAAGGATTGATTGCATGTCTGTGACACCACTGCCGCTGAACCCCACCTACCGCACCCACCAGTGTGGCACCTTGCGTGCCGCACAGGTCGGCCAACAGGTTACCTTGGCGGGCTGGGTCTTCCGCCGCCGCGACCACGGCGGGGTGGTGTTCATCGACCTCCGCGACGCCAGCGGTCTGATGCAGGTGGTGTTCAAGCCCAACACACTGGGGGCAGAGGCGATTGAAGCCATCACCCACACAGGGCTGGAAAGTGTGATTCAGGTTAAAGGGCTGGTTCTGGCACGCGGCGAAGGGCTGACCAACCCCAAGCTGCCGACCGGCGAAATTGAGCTGGAAGTACAGAGCTACAGCGTGCTTAGCCGCGCCCAGCCCCTGCCCTATGCGCTGGAAGACGACAGCGTGCCCGAAGAGCTGAAGCTGACTTACCGCTTCCTCGATTTACGCCGCACCGATGTGGCCAGCACTATTCAGTTGCGCAGCGATGTGATTGCCAGCATCCGCCAGCGTATGTGGGGCCTGGGCTTTCGGGAATACCAAACGCCCATCCTTACCGCCAGCAGCCCCGAAGGTGCGCGGGATTTTCTGGTACCCAGCCGTCTGCACCCGGGCAAGTTCTATGCGCTGCCGCAGGCGCCGCAGCAGTTCAAGCAGCTGTTCATGGTCAGCGGGTTCGACAAATACTTCCAGATCGCCCCCTGCTTTCGCGATGAAGATGCCCGCGCCGACCGTTGCCCCACCGATTTTTACCAACTGGATTTGGAAATGAGCTTTGTGCAGCAAAGCGACGTGTTCCGCGTGGCTGAAAGCGTGGTGGGTGGCGTATTTGAAGAGTTTAAGGATTGGAACGGTAACGGCCGCAAACAAGGCCCGATGACGGTGACGCCGCAAGGCCAATGGCCACACATCCCCTACAACGAGGCGATGATGAAATACGCCTGCGACAAGCCCGACCTGCGCTGCCCGCTGGAGATTGTGGATGTGAGCGACATCTGGGCCCAGACCGAGTTTCAGGTGTTTAAAAGCATCGTGAACGGCGGCGGGTTTGTACGCGCGATTGGCGTCAAGGGCGCGACCACGCAGCCCCGCAGCTGGTTCGATACCATCGGCAAGTGGGCACAGGAAGCACTCGGTGCGCCTGCCGCGCCGGGTTACATCACCCGCAAGGAAGGTGCGTTTGGCGGCCCCTTAACCAAATTTGCCAGCGAGGCGCAGGTGCAGGAACTCTTCACCCGCTGTGGCTGTGGCGAAGGCGACGTGGTGTTCATGGTGGCGGGGAAGGAACCCGCGATTCATAAAATCCTCAACCCGCTGCGCGTGCGCTTGGGGGCCGATTGCGGCCTGAACGAAACAGGCGTGTATAGGTTTGCGTGGATTGTAGACTTCCCGATGTTCGAGCCGCGCGATGACGGCAAGGGTGTGGATTTTTCGCACAACCCCTTTTCCATGCCGCAGGGCGGGCTGGACGCGCTGCAAACGCAAGACCCGCTCAGCATCAAGGCGTTTCAGTACGACTTGGTGTGCAATGGCTACGAGCTGATTAGCGGCGGGATACGCAATCACCTGCCCGAGGCGATGCTGAAAGCGTTTGAGATTGCGGGGCTACCGCCCGACTTGGTGAAGGATAAGTTTAGGGGCATGTGGAAGGCGTTTCACTTAGGCGCCCCGCCGCATGGTGGCTGCGCGGCTGGGCTGGAACGCATGGTGATGCTGCTGGCCGAAAGCACCATGGTGCGCGAGGTAGTGGCCTTCCCGATGACCCAACGCGGCGAAGACCTGCTGATGGGCGGGCCCAGCACCGTGAGCGAGGCGCAACTGAAGGAATTAAGTATTATGGTACGGAATAAATAGGGCCTGCCCACCAACCCTTATCAGACGGGTCATGGCGAGGAGCCTTGGCAAGATTGCCGCGCTACGCGTGCAAGAACCGTTTCCTATATAAAGAGTCGTCATCCCAGAAGGCAGAAGGGGGAAACGCAGCATGCGTTTGGGCCCCCTTCGCCTATCTGGGATAACAGGTGAGAAAGGAAAAGCTGAATAGGGCGACTGTTATCCCGGATAGCCGTCTGGTGCCCAAAAAGCTAAAGCTTTTTGACCAGACTGGCTTCTGGGATGACGACTCTTCTTGAGGGACATGGCCTTTGGCAAGATTGCCGCGCTACGCGTGCAAGAACCGTTCCTCGGTATTAGGCCTTATTGTTATTGAAAGCGTATAACGACCCGGCCGCCATTGCCTGCACTCGGCTGGGTACCCGACCCTAAACCACCCAAGCCACCTTCCCCGGCACTGCTGGCGTAATCGGGGTCGCCGGTATTGGCTGCGGTGCGTGACGAACCCCGGGTGGTTGCTGTATTGGTTGCTCCAGCGTCAAGGAAGTTGGAACCACCGCCACCACCGCTACCATTCTGAATCGTTGAATAACAGTTCCCAGAATACCCAGAACCACCACCGCCGCCAAAGTACCCGCCGCCGCCGCCGCCGCCGGCAATTTGAGAGCTACCAGCCCCGCCAGTACCGCCGTTGCCAAAGCCCCAACCACCAGCTCCGCCACCGCCAGGACCACTGTAGCCGCCACCATTACCACCGGCTGAACCAGAACCATTGTTACCGCGACCGCCGCTATCGCCGCCACAACCGCCGCCCGTTCCGACGGCCGCTTGAGTCCCTCCTGTTCCACCTGTCATTTGGGAATCTGTACCCGATTCTCCTGTATTTGCACCACCAGCACCACCACGGCCTTGGGTGTCATTACCGTTCCCCAGTTGCCCGCCGCCACCGCCTGCCCCCGCAACAAATAGGGGGGTGCCGCTTCTAACAACAGCCGTTGCTCCACCACCACCGCCTCCGGTACCCCAATATCCGTTTGTACCTTGAGTTCCACCACACCCAACGGAAATTGTCATCGTTTCCTGAGCGGCCACGCTGATGCTGCCCGAGACGAAGCCCGCACCACCCCCAAACGGGCTGCGTTGAGCGGGAACCGCAGTGTTTCCCGCCCCACCGCCACCGCCGGCACCCCATGCCTTAACGTGCATAGTATTGCAACCAAGCGGCACATTCAGGGTTACAGCGCCCCCTGTACAGGTGTAAACGTTGGCTGAAGATGGGCAGTTTGCTGCCACCAGCGTTTGCCATTGTGTGCCATTGCACCCTTCAAATCTTGCGCCAGTCCAACGGATAGACCCAGCACGGGGCCCTGTGCAGGTCTCGCCGCCGTCGCCAACTTTCACTGTTCCCCCTACATCAAGGCGAGTTTCAGGGTTTGAATTGTTAATCCCCACATTGCCCCCTGCTGCAATGCGCATGCGTTCGGCATTGGTGGTAAAAAGCCGTATAGGCGCAGCCTCAATAGCTGCAATGTTCAATTCCCCCGTGCCACGGTGTTGAAGGTTGCTTGCGGCATTTGCCCCAGTATTTTCCCGCAGCAGCCGCAGTCCATAATCAGTATAAGTCGCGTCACCGATGAAATCGATGTAGGCAAAGCGGTTGCCAGTTTCATTGGCTCCTACTTCAAATTGTGCTCTTGTTCGTATAACGCCATTGGCATCCATGGTAAGTGCCCCATCAGGTGCATCCATATCAAAACTAAATGGGTTTGCTTCATTTGCCCCAAAGTTATCAGCATAACGGCCAAACCGAAGTAAGTTATCAGCATCACCACCATAATGCATGACCATCGACTTGGTGCTGCCCGACCCATCCATGGCCAAGGCACGCCAGCCGCCGCCACGCAGCATCAGGCCGCCGATACTGCCGCCGTTGTCGATGCCTGCCTCTCGGAATCGTGCCACAGCTGTGTTATTGGCGGTTACATCGATGATGCCATCGCTCACCCAGTTCAGGCCGGTGTCGCTATCCCCTACGGCAAGGTGGATGGTGGGTGCATTCGTCCTGAGACCTAAGTTCCCCGTTGCAGTCATTCGCATGCGCTCGGTGCCGCT
>JAIXXE010000001.1 GCA_027490875.1 Alphaproteobacteria bacterium | reverse complement strand
TAGCCTTCCCACAAGGGGGCTTCTGCTTCAGGCAGTGGCACCAAGGTTGGCAGCACAGGTGGTGCAGCCGTCGCAGGCAAGCCAAGGCCGGTCGTCAGTGCCAGCGCAGAGGCACCAGTAAGAAAGAAACGTCGTGACACTTGTGTCATAGTCGCCTCCTTGGGCGGGTTAGGCAGAGGGTTCTGCCATTTCAAACGCTATATTAGGCTAACAGTTTCAGATTAACGAAGAACAACGCTCCATACAACCCAAAAAAGGGCCCGCAGGCCCTTTTATCTGGGTTCAGGCTTGCTTAGGCGGCCTTGAGCGCATTCAGCGCACTGCCCGCCTTAAACCACGCCAGCTGCTCGGCGTTCAGGGTGTGGTTCAGCAGTATGTTTACGCTGCTGCCGTCGGCATGGGTTACGGTACATTGCACAGGTTTACCGGGTGCCAGCTGCGCCAAGTCGTGGAAGGTGAACCGGTCGGTCTCTTCCAGCAGGTCGTAGTCGGCCCCGTTGGCGAAGGTCATCGGCAGAATGCCCTGCTTCTTCAGGTTGCTTTGGTGAATCCGGGCAAAGCTGCGGGTAATCACCACGCGGCAGCCAAGCCAACGGGGGCTCATGGCGGCGTGCTCGCGGCTGCTGCCTTCCCCAACGTTTTGATCGCCCACAAACACCCAGCCTTGGCCTTTGGCTTTCAGCGCCCGTGCCTTATCCGATGGCGCAACCTCCTTGCCTTCCCACACCACTTTGCCTGCGTTGCCGGTAAAGGCGTTCACCACGCCCAAGTACATGTTGTTGGAAATGTTATCGAGGTGACCACGGTACTTCAGCCACGGCCCCGCGGGCGAGATATGGTCGGTGGTGCACTTGCCCTTGGCCTTCATCAGCAGCGGCAGGCTGGTGTAATCCTTGCCGTTCCATGGGTCGAACGGGCTGAGAATTTGCAGCCGGTCGCTGGTCGGGGCCACCTTCACCGCAGCGTGGGTGCCAGCCCTTGGGGCGTCGTAACCGTCGCTGTCGGGCACAAAGCCTTTGGCGGGAACTTCAGCCACAGGGGTTGGCGCTTTAAGCATAAACTCCTTGCCATCGGCCCCCTTAATGGGGGTGCGAAAAGGGTCGAGATCCAAGCGCCCAAACACGGCATAGGCCAACACGGTTTCGGGGCTGGCAATGAAGCTGCAAGTGCTGGCAAAGCCGTCGTTCCGTTTGGGGAAGTTACGGTTGTAGGAAGAAATGATGCTGTTCACCGTCCCTTCCTTCACATCATCGCGCTGCCATTGCCCAATGCACGGCCCGCAGGCGTTGGCGAGCACAATCGCACCAAGCCTTTCCAGCTTTTCCATAATGCCATCGCGCTTGATGGTCGCGTTCACCTGCTCGCTGCCGGGGGTCACCATCAACGGGCATTGCAGCTTTACACCTCTGTCCAGCAGTTGGTCGGCCAGCAGCGCCACGCGGCCCATGTCTTCATAGCTGCTGTTGGTGCAGCTGCCAATCAGCGCATAGGTTAGGTTGGCGGGGGCGGCTTGGCCTTTGTTCAGGCCTTTCACCACGTCGCTGGCAAGATGGGTGTGCATCTCGCTGGCCTTGGCCCAGGCGTCGGGGCTGTGGGGGCCTACCAAGCTGGGCTCCAACTCGCTCAGGTTAATCTCTATCACCAGGTCGTAATACTGGGTTGGGTTGGCGGCGGTTTCAGGGTCGGCCACCAGGTTATCGCGGTGCTGGTGAATCAACGGCAGCAGGCCTTCGCGCCCTGTTACCTTCAGGTAGGTATCCATCCGTTCATCGTAGGGGAACAGGCTGGTGGTGGCACCAAGCTCGGCCCCCATGTTGCAGATGGTGGCCTTGCCCGTGGCGCTGATGGTCTCGCAACCAGCCCCAAAGTACTCAATCACGCGGTTGGTGCCGCCTTCGCAGGTTAGGATGTGCAGCAGTTTCTGAATCACATCTTTGGGGGCCGCCCAACCCTTCAGGCTGCCCGTTAGCTTAACACCGACCACGTAGGGGTGCAGCACTTCCCATGGCAGGCCCACCATCACATCCACCGCATCGGCACCACCAACCCCGCAGGCAAAGCAACCAAGGCCGCCTGCGTTGGGGGTGTGGCTGTCGGTACCGAGCATCATCAGCCCAGGGAAGGCATACTGCTCCAGCGCCACTTGGTGAATAATCCCGGCCCCCGGCTTCCAAAACCCAAAGCCGTAGCGCTGCCCGGCATCGGCCAGAAACTGGTACACTTCGGCGTTTTCATCCTCGGCCACGGCCATGTCGGCGCGCTTGCCCTTGTAGGCGCGAATCAGGTGGTCGCAATGGATGGTCACGGGCACGGCCGCATGGTCTTTTTGCGCCTGCATGAACTGCAAAATCGCCATCTGGGCGGTGGCATCCTGCAAAATCACGCGGTCGGGTCTAAACTCGGTGTAGGCTTCACCGCGGGTAAGGTCGGCCTCGGCGGGGTTGTGCAGGTGGCCGTACAGAATCTTCTCGGCCAGCGTCAGCGGGCGATTTAACCGCTTACGCACCACGGCCAGATTTTTGGCTGTTGTTTCATACACCTGCTTCACTTGCGCGGGGGTAAGTTCAATACTTGGCGATTGACTAATAGGGGCCATGGAATGCTCTTTCTTCTTGCAACTTAATGGGCAATGCCAAAACCCTAGCTGACATACGGGCATTCTGCCAAGGCCTCTGCCCCTCTCTCCTCCATTAATTCGGCAGGCTGTGGTTTTGGGGTTGACAAGCAACGTTACCGTATTCATAAAAAGACTCACTATCGGCCCGGGGCGCCCAGACCCAAAGGAACATCATCATGGTCTATTCACAAGATTCCTTTCTTCTAGAACGCATCCGCGGTCTGATTACCGCTGTGACCCTCGGTGCGCGCCATCACAAGGGTACCTGGTTGCGACTTGCAGACAAGAATACTCTGCACGAGGCAATCAATCAGGCCTTGCTTAACGTTGCGGGGTATGCGGAAACGTTTCTCGAGAACCACCCTGACCACCAGGAACGCGCCAAGCATGAAATTCTCTTCAGGGTGATGTTCGATGATAAGTCGTCGAAGGTTTTCACCGTCATGCTGGCGCGGAACGAGTGCCAGATCGACCCGGTTGGCTTCTATCCCCTGCCTTCTAGCACACAGTAAGGCATTCCAGCTCGAACAATCACCAGCCCCGCCCGCAAAGCGGGGTTTCGGTGTTTTTTTAACAGTAATCGCAAAAATAGGTAATTTCTACCACCATCATACCACTGATGATAGACCAGCGGCGCAGCGGCTACCCTTGCAGTGCCGTCCACGCGGCCATGCCGCCCAAGACATTCACGGCTTCAAAGCCATGGTCGTTGAGCAGCGCCACCGCCTTGGCACTGCGGCCACCGCTGCGGCACACCACGGCAATCCACGTCTCGGCGGGCAGCTCCAGCATGCGGGCGGGCAGCTCGGCCAACGGAATGTGCACGGCGCCGTCCAGCAACGGGTATTCGGCAAACTCGGCAGCGTCACGCACATCCAGCACCACGGGGGGCTGTTGGCTGTTCAAGGCTTCGGCCAATACCTGAACCTCCATGGCGGGTTGGTCATCCATCGTGCCCATTGCGTGATTCTTTCCTTAAAACACAAAATGCTCGGTGGCCGCCATGGCCGGATGCACCGCCCCAGCCGGGCTTTCAAACAGCGTTTCTTCCAGCCACGTTTTACCGTGCTTGGTGCGTACCAAGGCGGTTGGCAGACCGGCTTCGGTGCAGCGCACGCCAACCAGCGTGCCGCCCTCAACCAGCAACCGGCCCAGTGTTGCGGGTAAAATTGCAAACGGGGCCGCCACCAGCATGTGCGTAAACAGGCTACTCACCGCCAATGGCTGGCTGGGGCCATAAGGCAACACCGTGGCCTGCGGGTGCGGAGCCAAGTTCCGCCGCAGCAACGGCAGCAGCGTGGGGTTATCTTCCATGGCTGTTAACTGGGCGACCTGTGGCGCGGCCAAGGCTGCCTCGTACCCGGTGGCCGCTGCCACCACCAACAGGCGGCTTTCAGCCGTAAGGTTCAGGGCCTGAATCAACCGTGCCGAGGTTCGCGGCGGCAGCAGGCTGCGCCCGTTGCCCAACGCCAGCGGCTGGTCGGTATGAAGCTGGGCATCATCGGTAGCAGTGGGCACAAAGGCCGCACGAGGTAAAGCCGCCACACGGGCCAGCAGCCACGCCTCGGTCACGCCATTGGGGCGCAGTTGCCCGTCAATCATGGCTTGCATCACAGGGCTCGTGGCAACGGCCCGAGCAGAAACAGAAAGCGACATGGCTGCACCCTACGGCGATTGCGCGGGTTTGCCAAGCGGCCACGGCGCTTCGGCCACGTTTGGCCATTGGGCTTCATCAAACCAAGGCCGCCCTGCCAAACTTTGGGCCAGCAGCAGCGGGTCAAGGCCATTCCTTTGTAGGGCACGCCAAAGCAAATAGGGGTTTTGCCGCCACAGGTTGGCCAAATGGTCGGTTAAAATGCTGCGTTCTTCGGCAGCCACGGCAGGGTGCTGAATGAGCGCATACACCAGCGGCAACCGTGCAGCCGATAGAATCTGCTCGTACGGGGCCATCAAAATACTGTGGGTTAACCAGAGCGCCGCCCGCTGCGGACGCTCCTGCGCCCACGTCACTTTGGCAAGTTCGTAGGCTTCAATGGGGCTGGCCGGTGCTAACCGCAGCGCCTCGGTGCCGTGGGCTTCAAGGTTGGCCAGCCATGCCTTGTACTGGGGGCTGCCAGCCGGAAGAACCTCGGGCAGACGCTGCAGTTGCACCAGCTTCACCTGCAACAGGCCTGCCTGGCACTTGGCCTGCCACGCTGCGCGCTGCACGCATTGCTGTAACGCCTTCCCCGCTGCCACCAACGCAGGCCCCGTGGGCAAAACCCCAGCCTGTATTTGCTTGATCACGGGTGCAGCTTGCCACAAGGGCAGTTGCAACCAAACCAGCACTGCCAGCAAAGCACTCAGGAGGGCTGGTATCAGCGCCCGCACCAACCGCGCAGGCCAAGCAAGGCCTAAGGGCGCATCGGGGCTACGGAAGCTCTGGGCCAGCCCGGCAGCCACCAGCAGCATCAACGCCACCATAACTGCAGGCACAAACAGGGGGAAATCCACCACACTATGCGCCGCCACCAAGCCAAGCGCGGCCAGCCCAACTGCAGGGTAAATCACTTGGCGCCGTCGGGTCATCAGGCCATGCAGCAGCCCTGCCAGCACCAGCCCGCCTAATGCCAGCAGCCCTAACAGGCCGGGCCAGCCTAGCTCGGCCTGGGTTTGCAGATACAGATTATGGGCGTTACCAAAATGGTCGAGCTGCTGCGGCCAAACCTCGGGCCCACGCAAGGCTACGGCGGCACCGGCCCAACCCCCAAGGCCATGACCTACCCAGGGGCCATTATCTATCACCTGGCCCGAAAGCTGCACCAGTGCGGCACGGCCATCGGCCTGTTGCAAGGCCTCGGCGCGCGCGGCCAGATTTTGGCCCAACACCCCCAGCAGCAAAGCCCCAACCCCTAAACAAAGCCCCAGCAACCCCAGCAACCATAGGCGTACAACCGGCCTTGCCATCGCCAAGGCCACCAACAGCACCACCCAGCCCAACAGGGCCACAGTCAAGCCAGCCCGGCTGCTGGTGAGAATCAGAGCCGACAACTGCACCGCCACCGCAAGCCACCACCCTGCACCGGGCTTAAGCACC
>JAIXXE010000049.1 GCA_027490875.1 Alphaproteobacteria bacterium | reverse complement strand
TGGTTGTTAAGTTATGGAATCGTAAGGCTGGTGGGTGAACTCTTTCGCACCCCCGAAATTACCTACCTGAACGGCCTCATCACGCAGGGCATGCTGCTGTCACTGCCGATGGTCCTGGGGGGCTTGTTTTTGCTCTGGCGCGCCAGAGCCTAGTCACAATGCCTTCGACTATACCGTTCCACAGTTTCATGACCGAAGCCCTCTACGGGCCGGCGGGCTACTACACATGTGGCGTTAACTTTGCCAGCGCGCCCGCGCGCGACTTTACCACCGCCCCCGAACTCACCCCCCTCTTTGGCGCCACGCTGGCCGCATGGGTCGTGCAGCAATGGCAGAACTGTGGCGCTCCAGCAGGGTTTAACCTGCTCGAACTCGGCCCCGGCCGTGGGCGGTTGATGCACCCCCTGCTGCTGCAGTTACAGCAAAGCAATCCGGCTTGTTATGCGGCCATCCAGCAGGTGCAGCTGGTCGATGTTTCACCGTTTCTCAGCAAGCTTCAGCAGGAAACCCTGAAGCACTTTCCGCAATGTCACTGGTACCAAAGCCTCACCATGCTACCCTCCAGTACGCTGCCTACCTTCCTCATTGCCAACGAAGTGTTCGATGCCCTCCCCGCCCAGCCCTACCGGCTGACCGAGAGGGGCTGGGAAGCCCTGCATGTGGCAGCCGATGCACTGGTCTGGCAGCCCTGCCCGCAGCCCCCGTTGCCGCATGGGTGGAATCCTGCCGTGGGGGCCTCGTTCGATGACCTGCCCGCCCTGCCCGCTCTACTTCACAGCATTAAGCAACTGGCCACCGCCGCCTTAATACTGGATTACGGCAGCCCCACCCTACCCCCAGCAGCCCAAAGTACGGTGCAGGCCATGCAACGCCATCAGCATGTACCGCTGCTGCATCAGCCGGGCGAGACCGACCTGACCGTACACCTTAACTTTGCCGACCTCATCCACCAGCTTGGGCAGGCCCAGTGTACCCTTACCCCGCTGGCCGATTTTCTGTTGCACCATGGCCTGGCCACCCTTGCTTTGCCGTTGTTGCAAACCCAACCGCCACACCCAGCCACGCAAAGCGCACTGCACCGCTTGCTTCACCCCGCCCAGATGGGCACACTGCATTACGCCCTATGCTATACACGCAGCACCCCCATAGCGAAATCCCTGCCGGCTTCCTAACCGCACGCAGCCCCCTGCCCTTTGCCCGCCATATTTTTGGCACCAAGGAACACAGCAGTTTTCCTGGCTCCGATGAAGGCATCCATGCCCTGATTGAACGCTTTGGCCCAATCGCTTGGATGCAGCAGGTTCATGGCGCCCGCCTGCGGGAGGCCACCCAAAGCGGCAGCCTGCCCGAATGCGATGCCGTTTACACCAGCAACCCCAACCTGTGGCTGGCCGTTAAAACCGCCGATTGTGTCCCCATTCTCATCGCCTCGCCCTACGCGGTGGCGGCTGTGCATGCGGGTTGGCGCAGTGCCGAACAAGGCATCCTACCGCGTACCATTGCGCACCTATGCCAAACCTTTCAGCATGGGCCCGATGACCTTTACTTGGCGTTTGGCCCTTGCTTAAGCCAACCCCACTTTGAAGTAGAAAAAGAGTTTATTGATAAGTTTGAAGGCCAGCACGGGGTTAGGCATGCCGCCAAGTACTTCTGGCCAGCCGCCGCACCCGGCAAGGTGCTGATGGATTTACCCGGCCTGCTCGGCGCGCAGGCCCGCGCGGCAGGGTGCCTGGATATTCATATGCACAGCGTGCCCCATTGCACCTATGCCCAAGCCGACCTGTTCAACAGCTACCGCCGCCATACGCACGCCCAAGCCAAACAACAGCCCAGCAGCTACGCGGTGCAGGTCAGCCTCATCCGCCGCTTGCCACCAGCGTAGCCAGCAGCCCCACCCGCCAAGCCAAGCAGCCCAGCAAGCAGGCCAAGGCAAACACCACCCACCACGCCACCCACACCACTTCCGGCACCACCAGCGTAAGGCTTTGCAAGGCCGCGCCGTCGCCTACATGGCGGCCATCCAGTAAGTCAAAGGGAGCAGCCAAGGCATTGAGCATCACAAACAGCCCCATCACCTGCAACACATAGGTAAGCCCAAAGCCTTCCGGCAGCAAGAACGCCAACACATACACCGCACCAATCAGCAGCAATATCAGCATCGTACTCAGGTTTTTGGCCCAGAAAAATAACACCAAGGCCAACAGCGCAAGCTCAGCCAACAACCACAGCCGCACGCCTTCATCATTCAGGTTGGCCCCAATGATGAACAACGCCGCGCCCCACGCGCTGGCCCCCATGTAGCCGGTTAACAGAACGAACAATCGGCTGCCGCCTTCGATCGTGCAGGCGCCACTGCCGCGCCAATGCAGCTCCAGCTTCACCACCTTACCGCCGGTCAGCATCGCCACCAACCCGTGGCTCACTTCATGATAGAACGTTTCCGCCCACCGCAGCGGCCAACTAAGGCGCGTGCTGTGCAACGCCAAGGCCGCCACCATCAACAAAGAGGCTTCAAGCCATGCGTCCACAAGTGTTCTATCTGTTCCCGAATGTATAACTAATCATGGTAAATCGTCAGCTGACCGACGTTCCAAAGCCCAAGCGTCCGCTGCAAAAACTCCGACACCACGCCAAAATCTTCCCACGATGGCTTAAGCTGGTAGCTATGGTCTGCATCATCGTCATAGAACAACGCTATGAGGTCGCTAGAAAATTGTGGGTAGTAACTGATGGCGAAGGGCCGAAACTCTTTTTTAAATTCATGGCTGGTTAACTTACCGTCTATATAATCAAGCAGCTGTTCAAAGCTGAACTTACGCGACTTAAACAACGTAACAACCTTACCACTCAGCGCGGAAGCATCGGGGGCACTGTCGTTGTCAAAGGCAATGAGACCTACATCGATTGCCCAGCCCACAAAGTAGACCATATGAAGCCCAAGCTGAACCGGCTCTGCTACAATATTATGTTTCTCGGCTCCTTCCTCATGCCAATCCAGTTTATCGAGCAAGTAAGGCTCCTCAAACACTCCTGAAACTACCGTTGTTTCCTTCATACATGCTCTCCTTCCTTATAAAAATACCCCCGCCGAAGCGGGGGCGGTCACAACACCGAGGCGTTTAGGCCACGCTGTCTTTCAGGCTCTTGCCAGCAGTGAATTTAGGCAGAGTTTTGGCGGCCACTTTTACAGGCTGACCGGTGCGTGGGTTACGCACGGTACCAGCTTTGCGCTTGGCGGTTTTGAACGTACCAAAGCCAGTCAGGCGCACTTCTTGGCCCTTCTTCAGCTGCTTGGTGATGATGTCCAGCAGGCTGTCCAACATGCTTGCGGCATCCGTTTTGGTGCACTGGGCGTTGTCGGCGATTTTGCTCACCAGTTCTTGCTTATTCATTTGGGTGATCCATTCCCTTAGGTTTTTACCACGATGTGGTCGTGGCGGCCGTTGTCTACGCACGTTCCGCACCCCCTAACCCCGATGCAATCTCGTGGCAGGCCTAGCGTTGCGCGCAGTGGTTGTATCAGAAAGCTAGGCAAAACCGCTGTCAAGCACCCGATGCCGCTTTTTTGCGCAATTTAGCCACCTTTTTACAATTAATGACCAGAAATCAGGCCAATCGGCCATAGCCCCACCTACCCAACCAAACAAAAAGGAGGCCCGGAGGCCTCCACATCGTCACAAGCCAAGGGCGTACCCTCAGTCGTCATCGCGTCTCTCGTCATCATCAAGGCCAGGGCAGCGCTCCACTTGGTGTCCGCCACCAAGTGCAATGTTGCCACCGATGCTTTCATAGGCAATTTGCCTCGTGGGCCGCTGTGTGTCGCGGCGCTCATGGGGTCGCAGCCGCTCCCGCCTGATTTCCACATCAACACCACGCATTTCATCGTCATTTGGCTTTTTGGCCATAGCGTTTCCTCAAAAAGGGACCATCCCTGCAATAATGAATACATAAAGTCAAAACACTTGGCAAGCCCCCCCTTGGCGGATTTCTCACACCCCCTCCGCAAAGTAAGCAGTCTTCGGGCAACGGTGCTGCCAAGCAAGGCACAAAGGCTTGAATCCACCCCGCCGTTACAGGCAGTCTGAATTAAGACAACTCAGCCCTCTTGTCACTCACCTACTTTGAGTGATAGGGTCGCTGTGTAATAACAAAGAAAGCTCCTCGCGTGCCCCGCTCTGCTGCTGCCGAACCCGCTCAAACACTCCCCGTGCTGCCCCTGCGCAACATTGTGGTGTTTCCGCACATGATTGTACCTCTGTTCGTGGGCCGTGAAAAAAGCGTGCGTGCGTTGGAAGACGTGATGAACGCCAGCAAACAAATCGTGATGGTCACGCAGCGGGATGAGGCGCAGGATGAGCCCGATACCGACGGCATCTTCCGCGTCGGCTGCCTTGGCAATGTGCTGCAAATGCTGAAGTTACCCGATGGCACCGTCAAGGTATTGGTGGAAGGCCAAACCCGCGTTCGCCTGACCGACGTGAAAGATGAAGGCACCATGTTTACCGCGCGGGCCGAGCATTTCATCGAGCGGCAGGGCGACGAGGAAGAGCTGGACGCCCTGGTGCGCACCGTAGTGGCCGAGTTTGAAGAGTACGTAAAGCTGAACAAAAAAATCCCGCCCGAAGTGCTGGTCAGCCTCGCCGCCATCGACGAGCCGACCCGCTTGGCCGACACCATCGCCAGCCACCTGAATCTTAAAATCGACCAGAAGCAGGAACTGCTGGAACTCGACCTCGTCGACGACCGGTTGGAAAAGCTCTATCAGTTCATGGAGAATGAAATCGGCCTGCTGCAGGTGGAGCGCAAAATCCGTGGCCGCGTGAAAAAGCAGATGGAAAAGAGCCAGCGCGAGTACTATCTGAATGAGCAGATGAAGGCCATCCAGAAAGAATTGGGCGAAGGCGAAGAAGGCGGCGACCTCGGCGGCTACGAAAAGAAAATCAAGGAACTCAAACTTTCCAAGGAAGCCAAGGAAAAGGCCGAAACCGAGCTGAAAAAGCTGCGGATGATGAGCCCGATGAGCGCCGAGGCCACTGTGGTGCGTAACTACCTCGATGTATTGCTCGGCCTGCCATGGGGCAAGGTCAGTAAACTGAAAAAAGACCTTGGCTACGCCGAGAGCGTGCTCGACTCCGACCACTTTGGGTTGGAAAAGGTGAAGGAGCGCATTGTCGAGTACCTCGCCGTGCAACAGCGCGTGGCCAAACTGAAGGGCCCGATTCTCTGTCTCGTTGGCCCCCCCGGTGTGGGTAAGACTTCACTTGCCGAGAGCATCGCCAAGGCCACGGGCCGCAAATACGTGCGCATGGCGCTGGGCGGCGTGCGCGATGAAGCCGAAATTCGCGGCCACCGCCGCACCTACATTGGCGCACTGCCGGGTAAGATTATCCAGAACCTGAAAAAAACGGGCACCATGAACCCGCTCTTTCTGCTCGATGAAATCGACAAGTTGGGGCAGGATTTCCGTGGCGACCCTTCCAGCGCGTTGCTGGAAGTGCTCGACCCAGCCCAGAACCACACCTTCCAAGACCACTACTTGGAACTGGATTTTGACCTCTCCGACGTCATGTTCGTCTGCACTGCCAACAGCCTTAACATCCCGCCAGCCCTGCGCGACCGCATGGAAATCATTCGGCTCTCGGGCTACACCGAGGAAGAGAAAGTCGAAATCGCCAAGCGCCACCTGCTGGTGAAAGCGCAGGAAGATAACGGCCTGAAAAAGGGTGAGGTTAAATTTGAAGACGGTGTGCTGCGCGACATGATTCGCTTCTACACCCGCGAAGCTGGGGTGCGGAGCCTCAAGCGCAGCATCGATGCGCTTTGCCGCAAGGCCGTGAAGGAGATTTTGCTCAAGCAAAGCAAAGCCAAACGCGGCAAAACCGGCAAGGCTCTGGAAGCAAAGGTCAGTCCCATTGTCATCAACACCAGCAACCTGAGCGATTACCTGGGCGTGCGCCAGTTCAGCTTTGGTAAAAAAGACGAACACGACCAGATCGGCCTGGTCACTGGCCTGGCCTGGACCGAAGTGGGCGGCGACATTCTGCCCATCGAGGCCACCGTGCTCGACGGCAAGGGCAAGCTGCTCACCACGGGTAAACTTGGCGAAGTGATGACCGAGAGTATTCAGGCCGCCGCCAGCTATGTACGCCGCCGCGCCGATGACCTTGGCCTAAAACCCACCTTCCATGAAAAGCACGACATTCACATCCACGTGCCCGATGGCGCCACCCCCAAAGATGGCCCCAGCGCAGGCTTGGCGATGGTCACCGCCTTGGTGAGCGTGCTGACTGGCATTGCCGTACGCAGTGATATTGCCATGACGGGAGAAGTTTCCTTGCGTGGACGCGCGCTCCCAATCGGTGGCTTGAAGGAAAAGCTGCTGGCCGCGTTGCGTGGAGGCATTAAAACCGTCTTCATCCCGCGCGAGAATGAAAAGGACCTGAGCGAAATGCCCAAGGTCATCACCGACAGCATGAAGATCATCATTGTCGACAGCGTCGATGAAGTGCTGACGCAGGCCTTGGTCAAATCGCCGTTTAAAAAGAACGGCCCTACCTTAAAAAGCAAGGTCGCCGTGAAGGAACGGGTGGTTGCAGGCCTGCCCAAGCCCAAGGTGGCGGGCAAGGCTCAGGGCAAGGCACTCAGCAAATCGGGTAAAAAGGCCACGCTCCGCGCGGGTGCCTAACGGTGCCTAGATAGAAAAGCCTGCCTGAAAAGGTAGGCTTTTTTATATTGAAAAAGCTATTGTTTATAATTACAAAAAAATTATCGCAACACTAACACGGAGTTCCGCCATGCGGTCCACTGACTTTTGGTTTCTGATTACCCATCGGGTAACAATCAAAGACTTTTCAACTACAACAACCTACATCCCGAAGTTGAATGAATGTGCTAGAAATGCGAATCCTCAATCTGGGAATGGCGCGGCCATGAAGGCTGCTGTGATCTATCATGGTTGGGACGAAACGGAAGACCCTGGTAAACTTTCCTTTCTGGTGAGACGGGCTGTTGAACGTCGTTCCTCTTGGGGGCACTATTACCAGGGCATGATGCACTACGATGGCATGACCTGCACATCGGGAAAGACTGCGCTCAACTACAGCGCCGCCGCAAAACACCTGACGCCTGCTGCAATTGGAGGTCTCGCATTGGCGCAGCACGATCTTGGCCTGTGCTACCTGCTCGGACACGGCGTTGAGAAGAACGGCGATACCGCCCTCCACTGGTTCAAGAGGGGGGCCAAGCAGGGGCTGGCTCAAAGTATCTATATGGTCGGCTACTGCTACGCGGGGGGGCACGGGGTGGAACAGAACTTCAAACGGGCAAGGTTCCATTACCGTAAGGCCCAAAGCCGCGGCCTCCCAGGTATGCAACGCTACATCGACGAACTGCCTCTCTGAGGTCACAGCTGGCGAGAGGCTCCCCCTCGCCAGCTTTCTTCATCTCTGCCCCACACTTTGTCATTCCACTGAAAAGTGGAATCTTCTGACCAAACCAAAATATCTCAAGAAGATCCCAACCTTCGCTGGAATGACAAAGATCGGATGGTTGTAGTCATCATTGATAGGCATGACTTAAAAAAGAGAATCCCGACCCATTAACTAGGTCGGGATTTTCCTTCGTACTTTAGTGACTTGCTAGCAAGCCCCTCTCAAGTTGCGTAATTGTTCTTGAAGTAGGGCATCTTGTGCGAGACGGGCCTGCAGTAACTCCTGATAGGACTTCTCGGCACATGGCATGCTCGTCACCAGCGGCATAAGCTCTTGGGCTCGGTCTTTCGGGATCAGGGAACGATCTGTGAAGAAAAACTCTAACTCTTCCGGCGTAAGCATAACGCCGTCAATCGTAATCATACCGTTTTGAGCGTTTAGACCAGTCATCGCGAGACCTCTGTTTAAAAGTGTGAATGTTTGTCAGTCTAAATTGTTTTTCAACTTACAACAAGTGCCGACAATCCACACACCACCAAGCAGTGTCGGTAAAGCTTGCTTGACACCCCCTGCCCCAACCGCCACACTGCCCGAAATTAAGGCAACAGGGCAGTATCCGTAGCATGGCGCGTAAAGCATCCGAACCCCCCAGCAACAACAGTACGCTGTACTGCAGTTTCTGTGGTAAGAGCCAACATGAGGTTAAAAAACTCATCGCGGGCCCCACTGTGTTCATCTGCGATGAATGCGTGCGCCTGTGTATGGATATCATCCGCGAGGAAGAAAGCGGCACCGCCCTCACCACGCCCAGCGGCAAAAAACTGAACCGCGACGACGGCAAACTGCCCACGCCTAACGAAATTCGCGCCATTCTGGATGATTACGTCATCGGCCAGAGCCGCGCCAAAAAAATCCTCTCGGTCGCCGTGTACAACCACTACAAACGGCTCGACCACGCCAACGCCGAAAAGCCCGACGCCGTTGAATTGGCCAAGAGCAACATTCTGTTGGTCGGCCCTACCGGCAGCGGCAAAACCCTGCTGGCGCAAACGCTGGCCCGCATTCTCGACGTCCCCTTCACCATGGCCGATGCCACCACCCTTACCGAGGCCGGCTATGTGGGTGAAGATGTTGAAAATATTATCCTGAAGCTGCTGCAAAATTGCGACTACAACGTCGAGCGCGCCCAACGCGGGATTGTCTATATCGATGAAATCGACAAAATCTCCCGCAAGGGCGACAACCCCTCAATCACCCGCGACGTAAGCGGCGAAGGTGTGCAACAGGCCCTGCTTAAACTGATTGAAGGCACCGTGGCCGCCGTGCCACCCCAAGGTGGGCGCAAGCACCCGCAGCAAGAGTTCCTGCAGGTCGACACCTCCAACATTCTGTTCATCTGCGGTGGCGCCTTTGCGGGGATGGATAAGGTCATCGCCCAAAGGCTTAAAAAACGCAGCATGGGCTTTAATGCCGAAGTGGCGGGTGAAGAGAAACGCGGTGTGGGCGAACTCTTTCAGCATGCCGAGCCGGAAGATTTGGTCAAGTTTGGCCTCATCCCCGAGTTTGTTGGCCGCTTGCCCGTACTGGCGATGCTCAACGACCTCGATGAAGCCGCGCTGATTCAAATCCTGACCGAGCCCAAGAACGCCTTGGTCAAGCAGTACCAGCAACTGTTTGCGATGGAGCAGGTACGCCTCACCTTCGCCAAGGAAGCCTTGAACGAAATCGCTAAGCTGGCGATTACCCGTAAAACCGGCGCCCGCGGCCTGCGCGCCATTCTGGAAAACGTGCTGCTCGACACCATGTACGACCTCCCCAGCCAAAGCAACTTGGAAGAGGTGGTCATCAACGCGGCCACCATTCAAAGCGGGCAGGAACCCCTCAAAATCTATACCGACACCCCCCGCGAAACCCGCCAGAGTGCGCCGGAATCAACCCCTATGGTCAAAAAAGGCAAACGGGCCAGCTAGGGCAGCCCCCATCCGCGCATCTGCCTATGCCTGTACCAACCGTCACGCTGGCCTGCAGCGACGGCGCCATTCGGGGTGGTTACGTGGCAGGGGTTTTCTATGGCCTGAAAGAACACCTGCCCGCGCTATGGGATTACGTGAAGGTCACCACCGCCAGCTCTGCCAGCGTGGGCGGTGTATTATACGAAGTCGCCTTGGGCGCACGCAATCCTGGCCAGCACCTGTGGACCGAAGCCTTTGCCGACCCCAACCTCATCAGACTTTCTAACCTGTTCAAGGGGAAGCCTATCTACGATATCGACTACTTGGTCGATACCATCTTCACGCAAAACAACCCCTGCATCCTGCCTTCGCTTTCAACATGGCCTTACGAGGTGTTCTTCCCCCTCATCGATAGTCACTCTGGGGCCACTGTTGTCTTTAACACGCGCATCGCCCTGCCCTACAACCCTGCCACCAACACCGAGTACGTCCTTGTTCAGGAAGCCAATCTGTACCAGTACATTCGAGCCGCCTGCGCTGCGCTGATTCTTTACAACCAACCCGTTGCTATCGATGGTCGCAGTTTCATCGATGCCGGCTTCCGCTTCCCGTTTTATCTCAACGACCCACACATCAAAACCAGCCATACCATTATCCTTTCCACCACACGGCAAAGGTCGTGGTTCACCTACTGGGCGTTGAGGGGCTTCAGAACAGCCTACCTGCTGATGACTCAAACTTGCAAACTGCCAATCAAGCGCGCGCTCTATGCCGAACTTGGCAACGACTATTTGGCCTACCAAGATTTTTTCCAAAAGCAAAACAAACCCGGGCAACCCAAAACCTATTACCTCTATGCGCCGTTTCTACAGCGCCACGTGATTCCATTCTTCTTAGAACGCTTAGAAGTTCTAAAGGAGTAATATCACGTACAGCTTTAGTCCCTAGCCAGGGGAAAATATTTTGCTCAAGGCGGGTTAGTATAGCAGCGCCGTGCTTTTCAGTCCAAGTATGGAGGTGCTTGGTATGCCATTCACGGGATATGGCTTCAAAATTTTCTCCATACCCCCTGGACTGCCGTATAGCTTGTTTAACGATTCCTGGATCAATCCCGTTAGCTATTTGCTTACGAGCCTCTTCTCGACGCTCTCTAGCCAAGGCAAGGCCTACATCTGGATAAACCCCAAGAGCAAGTCGGCGTTCCCTGCCATGAAATCTATATTTGAATCTCCAGTATCTGCCTCCAGAGGGAGTTACTTCCAAGTATAATCCTCGGCCATCGAAAATGCGATATAACTTTGCCTTGGTTTTGGCGTTACGAATTTTGAGCTCACTTAGCATCATAAAGCTTGCCCTTTATAAGTAGTGAAGGTGCTCGAAGAGAAATGTCCCCTTGTCTCTTCAGAGTTTATTATCAATTGGGGAAACATCGTATTCGCACACCGCTTATATCCCAATATCACTTCCCCAAAGTGGCAAGATTTAGCTAGTTTTTGGTGGACGATGCTGGACATGGAAGAAAGATAAACCATAAAATAATCACTTGTCTAGTGGACTAAGTGATATTATTTCAGATACTTAACTGGTGGAGGCGGCGGGAGTCGAACCCGCGTCCGAAACGAACTTCAGTGAGGTACCACATGCTTCGCCGCTGGAGGGTGCTGTGGGCTGGCCCAGCGGCCCGCCTACCCACAGGTGATTGCTGGTCGTTTAAGGCTCGCCCGGCAATCGCAGGCTTACCCGAGAATGGCAGAGGGTTTGGCCGATTCTCCCACGCCACGCCACACAACAGCGTTAGGGAACCGGGGTTGTTAACCGTGCGCCCCAGCCAAGGGGCTTACACAGTTAAGCAGCCATCGCGAATGCGCCAGCGCTGGTGCGCGGACGGAAAGCGATCACGTTGCTTTTGGCTTTGGCATTTATGTGCCTTGATGGAATTTTTTAAGGCTGGTTCCACCCCCCGCCGCATGCACCCCGGGCTGTCCTGCGCTCCGTCGAAACCGGAACGCCCCCACGATGGTTACACGTACCGAAAGCAATCGGTGCGCGTTTTTTGATAATCGTGCAAAAATCTGTTGCTGTCAAGCCGTTGGGCATGATAAATTCCGACCGATGACAGAACCAGCCAGCCCCCGCCCCGCTGCCCTACGCTGGAGCCCTGCCGAAGAATCCAAGCTGACCGAAGGCCTGCTGGCCGGCCTGGATGTGGCCGCACTGGCCGCCGCCCATGGCCGCAGCGTGGGCGCGATTGAAAGCCGCCTGCAGCAGCTTGGCCTGTACGACTACAGCCCCTACAACAGTGCCGCGCAAGAAGGTGCTGTAACAAGCACCGAGGCCGCCGAACCCCACAGCGGCCAACCGTGGCGCGAGCCCGACGTGGCACAACTGCTCAGCATCTTTCATACCCGCACGCAAAGCCCAACGCCCGAGG
>JAIXXE010000107.1 GCA_027490875.1 Alphaproteobacteria bacterium | reverse complement strand
GCCGCGATTCGCCGCCGCAGTGGGCACGACAAGCAGGCCGTACTCGCCGACCAATCGGCGATTATGGCCCTGCAACATGGGCTTAAAGTGTTGGTTTTTGGTAGCCTCGGTTTTGCCTTTGCGCCCTACTTGCCCTTGCTAGCAGCGATGGCCGTGGCTGGTTTGCTTGGTACGTGGGTAGGTGTTACGCTGTTGCGCAAGATTTCCAACGCGTGGTTCGACCACCTGTTCAAGCTGGTGGTGAGCATTGTGGCAGGGGCCTTGCTGGTAAGGGCGATTGGGCTTTAGTTTAAGGTATGAACAAGAAGATTTTACTCGGTTTTGGATTTAGCCTCGGCTTCTGTGCCTTGGCCAATGCGGGAGGAGCCCAAGAAGCCCTTACCGCGCGCGATTTTAATCAGGCACTGTCGCGCTACGACGCGGTCATCGCCCGCATGGAAGCGCAGAACGAACGGTTGATGAGTGAGTTGCGTGCCCTGCAACGCGACCAAGATCGCGTGACCAAGTTGGTGGAAAGCCAACAGGGCAAGATTCAGGAAGGCATTGATGGCCTGCAGGAGTTCCGCAACACCGAGCTTGAGAATATCCGTCAATCGTTCTGGGGCAGCGGTACGCGCGATTGCAAGGATTTGGGCGTGCGCCATCAACAGATTAAAGTGACGCTCAACCCCGAAGGCACCGAGAGCGTGAGATTTCTGTGCTACGACGGCAAGCCGCTGTTGCTGGGTGCCGAAAAATACGCCTTGGGTCGTTAGGGCCTCACCCGTATCTGGGGCCGTAGCGAAATGAAGACCGACGCGCCAGCGTAATCACAGAAGAAAAGAATTGTTGTTATTCCAGATACGGGTTGGGGGCCCGAACAATGAACCATTGTTCTCCCCAACCGCGTTCTGGAATGACGGGTGAGGCTGTGGCAAAGAATGATGGGCTTCGTTATAAAAAAAAGGCCAAGGGAAAACACCTTGGCCTTTTTACGGTGGGGTTGTTACAGGCCGAGCAGGCGGTTTAGCAGGCCTTTTTCTGTCTTTTTGCGCGCAGGTTGCTTGGCAGGTTTTTCCTGGCTGCTGTCGCCCTTGACCTGCGCCACGGCCACGGGGCTTATATCGCGGTCGGTATCGGCCTGTTGCTTCAGCGCAAACTTCGCCTTCGGTTGGCTTGGGGCCACGACGGGGCTGTCGCTGGTATCGGCCTGCACCTTTTGCACAGCCAGTGGCTGGTCGGCCACTTCCACGGGCGGTTTGGCCACAACGGGCTTGATAGCCTTGGCAGTTTTGGCAGGAGTGGCAACCACGGGCTGCTTACCGGGCTGTTTAGGCTCGGTGACTTGGCCTGTTGCCTTGGTGTGGGCTGGCGCCGTGGCCCGTTCCTCGCGCTGCGGACTAGGGCGGTTGGGGCGACTGGGGCGGGTGGCTGGTTCGTCGCGTGGGGTTGGGGCGTCGGCCTGTTTCAGTTCCTCGCGCAGTTCGTCTTCGCGCTGACGCTGGGCACGGCCCTCTTTGGTGTAGCGCTTTTCAGGCGGTACTTCGGGCTGTTCGCGCAGTTCAACAGCAACCTGACTGCTGCTCTCGGTGCCATCGGCCTTCACGCGCGTGAGCTCGAGGTGGGCATCGGGCGCCAGCAGGCTGTCATCGGCCTTAAAGAGCAACAGGTACTTATACTTTTCTTCCAGCGTGCGAATCAGTTCGCGCTTGTGATTAAGCACCCACAACACCGTTTGGGTGGCCGCAGCCACGGTGATGCGGTCGGCGCCCACACAGTCTTCTTCTTCAAGGCGGCGAAGCAGCATCAGCCCAGAAGCGCTGGGGCTTACCACCAAGCCTGTGCCATTGCAGTGCGGGCACTTGATGGTGTGGGTCTCGGCAAAGCTGGGGCGGAGCCGCTGGCGGCTGATTTCCATCAGCCCAAACTCGCTAATACTGGCAGCTTGAATACGGGCACGGTCGCGTTTAAGGGCTCGCCGCATGGCCTGTTCAATCTTGCGGGCGTTACCAAAGTTCTCCATGTCGATGAAGTCCACCACAATCAGCCCGGCGAGGTCGCGCAGGCGAATCTGGCGGGCAATTTCCTCGGTGGCCTCAAGGTTGGTTTTGTAAGCCGTTTCTTCAATGTTGCGTTCGCTGGTGTTGCGGCCGCTGTTGATGTCAATCGCCACCAACGCCTCGGTGGGGTTGATGACAATGCTGCCTCCGCTGGGCAACTGCACGCGTTCGTGGTGCAGCTGGAGCAGTTTGCTTTCAACTTTGTAATGGCTGAAAATTGGCGCTTCTTCCTTGTACAGCGCAATTTTTTTAAGGGTTTCTGGCATGAAGGCTTTGCTGAAATCCTTGGCCTGTTTGTAAGCCCGTTGGCCGGAAATGGTGATTTCCTCAATCTCCTGACCGGCCATGTCGCGGAGCGCACGCACAATGATCGAGCCATCTTCATGCAGGCATTGAATGTCGGCTTCGTTGTCAAACTTCTGGGTGATATGGCTCCAGAGCTGTTGCAAGTTGCCATAGTCGGCCTTGATGGCCTCGATCTCCTGCCCCATGCCTGCTGTGCGGATAATCAGCCCCATGGTGGCGGGAACGGCCAACGCGCGGTAGGTATCGCGCAGCATACGGCGTTCGTCAAAATCGGTAATTTTACGGCTGATGCCGCCTGCACTGGGCGAATTAGGCATCAACACCGTGTAACGACCGGGCAGCGACACATAGGTGGTAAGCGCTGCGCCTTTGCTGCCGCGTTCTTCCTTCACCACCTGAACCAGAATCTTTTGGCCTTCTTTTAGGACGTCCTGAATCCGGTAACGGCGGTGAACGGGGCCGCGGGCACGGTCGTTGCTACGGCCTTCGCTGGCAACTGCTGGTGTTGCAGGAGCTGCTACGGGCGGCACTGTGCCTTCGGCAGGGCTTTCTGCCATGCGCTCGGGGCGGCGGGCATTCAGGCGCTTGGGGCGCCGCTTGCCAGCAGCTTCCCGATTGTTAGACCGGCCTTCACCCGCCTGCCCCCCTGTATGGCCTCTGGCTTGACCGCGCTGGGCTGGCTTGCGCCCACGCTGCCCGCCACCTTTACCAGCGGTGCGAGGGGCACCGGTTTCGGCTGCATTGGCCATTTCATCCACCATGGCAGCAGCTTTACGGGCTGCGGCGGCATCTTCGGCGTCGGCATAGGCAAAGGGTTCGGCAGAGGCCACGGCGGCATTGCCGAGGTCAATCGGGGCAGGGGAAAAGGCTTCAGCGGGTGCAACGGCTTCGGTGGCAGGCCCAGCATCAACGCGTTGGGGGCGGCCCCGGGTGGTGCGTTGGTGGCGGCCTGTTGGTTCGGCCGTTTGGGTTGGTTGTGATTGGTCTAGGTCGGCCTCGTCGGTATCTTCGCCACGGCGGCGGGCGGCCTGCTCGGCCAAGTCTTCCAACAGTGCAGCCTTTTCGGCACTTTTAAGGGTAAAGTACTGAGGGTGAACTTCCGCAAAGGCCAAAAAACCGTTCCGGTTGCCGCCATAGGTAATAAAGGCGGCCTGTAGGCTGGGTTCGACGCGGCTAACATGGCCAATGTAAATATTGCCCTTATGCTGCTGTTTGCCGCTGCTTTCGCTTTCAAAATCTTCAATACGGGCGCCGTCGAGCAGCACCACGCGGGTTTCTTCGGCGTGGGCCGCATCAATTAAAATACGTTTCATGGGGTGGAAACTCCTGTTCGCCTCGGCATGGGTGGGCCCCAAGTGATAATACTTAACGGGCAGCTGACCGGCTGGTCTTGATTCAGGCACCAAGCTTATAGAAATAGCCCGGGGTCAGTTCACGCCATGCGGGCGTGGTTTATCTTGTGCCAACCACCGCTTGATCAGGATTGAAAAGCCCTAACGTCGAGTGGTTTAGCGAATCTCTCGGCGATGAGCCAAAGTGGCCCGTTGCGTTGGTGCCACTTTAGGTTAACAAGCCTGCGGCAGCAAGCAGTATTTGCTTACCCAAGGCTTAAAGGTTGTGCATACTTGCCCCACGATGCTGCGCTATGCCCTCAACCGCCTGCTGGCGATGGTCCCGACTGCATTGTTGGTGCTGGTGCTGGTAGCCCTTTTACTGCACGCCACCCCGGGAGACCCGGTTGACGCATTGCTGGGCGAGCAGGCCCTGCCGGTTGACCGCGCCGCCCTGCGGCAGGCCCTGGGCCTCGATTTACCCTTATGGCAACAGCTTTGGCAGTATTTTAGCGGGCTCCTTCAAGGGGATTGGGGCACCAGCCTGGTGAATGGCAGGCCTGTATTGGCTCTTTTGCTGGAACGCTTGCCCGCCACGCTGCTGCTGGCTGGCAGCGCGATGGGGGTCGCGCTCATCCTTGGGGCCTTGGCAGGCGTTATGGGGTTATTTTTACGTGGGGCAGGGCGCTTTGCGTTGGAAGGGTTGACGCTGGCGCTGCTGGCCACCCCCAGCTTTGTGCTGGGGCCTTTGTTGGTGGCAGGGGTGGCCGTGGCCCTCAATTGGCTGCCGGTGGCGGGTATGAATAGCTGGCAAAGCCTTGTTTTGCCATCACTTACCTTAGGCGTTGGGCTAGGGATGGTGCTGGCGCGCTTTTTACAAGCCAGTTTACAGGACGTTTGGGCCAGCGCCTGTTTGCTTACAGCGCGGGCCAAGGGGGCTTCGGGCCTGCGCCAATTGGGGCGCCATGCCTTACCCTTGGCGATTGGGCCAGTGCTTCAAGTGATATTTTTACAACTTGGAATGGTGCTAACGGGCACAGTGTTGACCGAGGCCGTGTTTGGGTGGCCTGGGCTTGGCACTTTATTGGTTGAGGGGTTGCACCAACGCGACTTCCCGCTCATTCAGGGTTGTTTATTATTTATTTCATTAACTTACATGGTTTGTGTATGGCTGAGTGACGTCTTGATGCTGTGGCTGGACCCCCGGATACGGCAGGGGCTGTCAGCCCAGCTTGTGCGGGGGGACTTGTAATAAGGCCGGCGTAGCTCCATGCTGGAATTACCTGAAACTTTGAAACCCATGAAACTCGTCTTTCTCACCCGATTTCACAGCCAGAACGGCATGGGCGGCCAGCATGCCTTAAAGCAACGCTTGGTTGATGCGGCTTTGGCGCATGGTCACGAACTTCAAATCATCAACCCCGCCGAAGTGGTGCTGGATTTTAACTCCAGCCATGGGGCCATACCCGTGCGGTGGCGCGGGCAGCCTTACCCCACCGTTGACCTAACCCTGCCAATGGCGCGCTGGGATGACCAGCATATCTGGCAAGTGGTTGATACGTTGCAAAGTTGGGGCCAACCGATTGCCGCCCATCAGCGCTTGCCGCTGGGTGACCACGTGACCATGGCCCGGTTGCTGGCCCGCCGGAACATTCCGGCCCCCCGCAGTTGGGTGTTGGGCAGTGCCGAGCAGATTCGGGTGATTATGAACGAACTCGTGTTTCCAGTCCTGATGCGCAGCCGTTACGGTGGTACGGGCCGCAAGGTTGCTGTGGTGCAGCATTCGGGCGAGGCCTATTCATTTGCCGCGCAGTTGGCTGCGGGTGGGCAGTCGTTTTTGGTGCAGGATTTACCCTTTCCCTTGGGCGAGGATATTCGCGCCCTGGTGATTGGTAACCGCGTGGAAGTTGCCTTGCACCGCACAGCCCCCTTAGGGTTTGTGCGCCCCAAGGAAGATGGCAACCCCAAGGCTACGCTTACGAAGCTCAGCGACGCAGAAACCGAGCTGGCGCTGGCCGCTGCTAAGCTTTATGGCGCACCATTCTGTGCAGTTAACCTGCTGCGGACTGCCCAAGGGCCTCAATTGCTGGAACTTTCTCGCGTTCCAACCCTTAACGAGTTGGAGCGGACCTCGGGCCGTGACCTTGCGACCCCGATTGTTCATGAATTGGTGGCCATTGCCGAGCGCATGAGTGCCAAGAGCCAAGCAGGCCCAGTGGTACCCCTGCGTCGTGCCGACGCATCCGCCAACGGTTAACCGCGAACAGCGGCGCTAACAGCGGCCGACTTCGCCGCTCATGACAGTATTTTCAAAGGTATAGAGAGCTGGCAGCTCGCGGTAGCGGCCATCCATGTCCAGGCCGTAGCCAATCACAAACAATTCCTTGGGGAGGCTAAAGGCGACATGGTCGGCCACCGCACTGCTGCCCACCCGCTTAAACAGCGTCACCACCGTGATTGGCCCAGCCCCACGTTCCCCCAGCATCTGCCGGAGTTGACGGAGCGACGTGCCGCTGTCGAGCATATCTTCAATCACCACCACCGGTGCCAAATTAAAATTGCTCGGGAGGGTTTGTTCGCTCATGGCAATATCTTGCTTAATAGCGCCCTGAAAGTAACTTCCACCTGTAAAATGAAGCACTTGAGGAACCGAGAGTTGGCGGCATAGGTCGGCGGCAAACATGAAGGCGCCGTTCATGGTCACCACCACATGGACTTGCCGATTCCCCGCCAATTGCTTGTTAAGAGTGGCGGCAAGGTCGGCGACCCGCGATTGTATCGCCTCGGCGCTGTAGAGCATTTTCATCATGCTTGAGTGTAAGGGCGTTCGGTGGATGGGTAAAGGTGCCTTGTTAGGGTTTTTAAGCTGAAGAATGCCCCGACAAGGTCTTGCCCATGTGAAAGGTTTCATAAAAATGTTTGTATGCCACTTGTATACTTTAATAACACGCGCTATATCAAGCACAACTTTGCAACGAAGGGATACAGATCAATGCGACGCATGGCAGGATTATTGTTGGTATTGGGCGCTTTAGGCGCCTGTAGCCAAACGCGGTATGTTGCCATCCCTGTGGCACCTCCACCACCAGGGGGGGCCTTGCTACAGGCCTGTACCGACCACGCGGCCCGCAGCCAACGCGCCACCTTGGGCGATACCTTCCGCAGCTTGCAGCTTAACACCTACAATGCAGTCCTTACCGCACCGCGCCATAACATCGGGAGCCAGCCCGTAGCCGCGGTGTACGACGGCGAGGGGCTTTGGTTTGGAATGCCCCATGGTACATTGGGCGAATGGCGTGCCGTTCGTTACCACTGCCTGCTTAACCCAGCCGGGCAGGTTGTCTATACCTTCATTCGCCCGCAATAACCTGTGAACTGCCTGCCAAGCCGCTTGATCAGCGGCTTTTATATTGGGCCAGTTTGTGGCACAAGGGGCCGATGGGCTTGCCAGCATTTTCCAACACCACATTAGAGCCAGCGGGGCCAGCGCTTTCGGCCAACGGCCAAAGGTGGGAATTCCCAAGCCCCGCCATCAGGCGGCAGGCGGCGGTGCTGCAACAATCGTTGGGGCTCCCTGCAGCCGTGGCAGGTATTTTAGCCCAGCGCAACCTTACCGACCCTGCCACCGTTGCCGCGTGGCTTAACCCGCGATTGGAACAGCTGCCCGACCCTGCCAGCCTGCGCGATATGGACCGCGCATTGGCCGTGCTCATTCCCGCAATCGAAGCCCGTTTACCCTTCTGTATTTTTGGTGATTACGACGTGGATGGCACCTGCGCCACCACCATGCTGACACGTTATTTAAGCGCGCTGAATGTACCAGTGCAGCGGTACATCCCCGACCGCTTGAGTGAAGGCTACGGGCCCAATGTGGCCGCGATGCAAACCATTCATGCCCGGGGGGCCAGAGTGCTTCTAACCGTGGATACTGGTACCAATGCGCCCGAAGCCTTGGCAGCAGCGAAGGCCCTAGGGTTGCAGGTGATTGTGACTGACCACCACCCTCCCCAAGGGCCGCTGCCTGCTGTGGCGGCGCTGCTTAACCCACATCGGCCTGATGATGTGAGTAACCTTGGGATGCTCTGTGGCAGCGGCGTGGCGTTTTTTATGTTGATGGCGTTGAACCGGGCGTTACGGCTGCAAGGGTTTTTTAGTGAACGTCAGCCCGAGCCACGCCTGCTGGCCATGCTGGATTTGGTGGCACTGGCTACCGTGGCCGACCTGATGCCCCTGGTAGGGGCCAATCGCGTGCTGGTGGCCAAAGGGTTGCAACAGCTGGCCACGGGGCAGAACGTTGGCCTTGCCGCCTTGGCACAGGTGGCAGGGGCTGGTCACGAGCCAAGCACCTACACACTGGGGTTTGTGCTTGGCCCGCGCTTAAATGCTGCGGGGCGAATCGATAACGCCGAAGCCGCCATGCAGCTGCTGCTGGCCGAAATACCGGAAGCAGCTTGGCCGCTGGCGCAACAGCTGCACGACCTCAATGCCGCACGACAGGCGCTGGAAAAAACCATTGTGGCCGAAGCCTTGGGGCAGGCGACTGTTCAGTTGGAACAGACGGAGGTGTTGGCGCCCATTCTGCACGCGCCCCATTGGCACCCCGGTGTGGTGGGGATTGTGGCGAGCCGGATTAAGGATAAAACTGGCCGCCCATGCTTTGTGTTGGGCACCGACGACAACGGCAGCCTGAAGGGCAGCGGCCGCAGCGCGGCGGGGCTGGATTTAGGCGCTGCCTTACAACAGGCGGCGGGTACCTATAAAACCGGAGGAGGCCATGCCGCCGCCGCAGGCGTGACACTGCAGGCCGAGCAGCTTCCTGCCTTTCGTGAAGCCATCAATCAGGCG
>JAIXXE010000054.1 GCA_027490875.1 Alphaproteobacteria bacterium | reverse complement strand
TGTTGCTGGCAGCCTTTGCCGCCTACGGGCTGGCCAACGGCTTTGGGTTTATGCTGGATAGAGTCAGCATCATCGGCGAAGCCGATACCGGCCGCGGCATGCTCAGTGGCCGTGGGGAAGTCTGGGCGGCTACGTGGGCACAGATTCAAGCGCTTTCACCGACCGAGCTGCTCTATGGCGTTGGCCTGATGAATTACCGCCTGCTGCCGGGGGCAATTGACCTTCACCCCCACAATTGGGCCTTGCAGCTGTTGCTGGAAACGGGCCTGATAGGCTTGGGTATCTTTGTAACCTTCATGCTGCTGCTTGTTGCGCGCTTTTGGGGCTACGCACGGGGTAACCTGTACGGCGCGGCGGCGGCGGCCAGCTTGGTGGCCTTTTTGATGACGGGCTTGGCCAACACCAGCATCTTCCGGTGGGATTGGCTCGCCCTGCTGGCCTTTGTGTGCATCTTGGGCTACCGCGCGGGCTGGAGCCGCCCCGACCAGAATCTCCGCAGAAAAGCCCTTAAAAGCGCGTGAGACTCCTTCACCTGATAGGGGCCGCCAAACCCGGCGGTGCCGAGACCTTTGCCCTGCGCCTGTTTGCGGCCATCGCCAAGCAGGAAGGGGTGAACCAGCATATTCTCTGCCGTGAGGGCTGGGTTTCGCAGCGCTGCGAAGCCCTAAACCTTGCCCACACCGTGGCCCCGTTTGGCGGCTGGTGGGATGCCTACACGCCGTTCTTTACCCACCGCCTTGCGCGGCAACTAGCGGCCGACTTTCAGCCCACCCACGCGCTGGCCTGGATGAACCGGGGCGCAACCTTCATGCCCAGCGGGCCCTTTGCCAGCATGGCGCGGCTGGGGGGGTTCTATAATCTTAAGTATTACCGTGGCCGTGTGAGCACCCTCATTGGTAACACGCCAGAAATTACTGGCTATTGCGTGCAGCAGGGCTGGCCCGAACAGCAGGTGCACCTACTGCACAACTTCATGCCCGCCCCGCCCGCGGGGTGGGAAGCTGCCCGCGCCAGCCAACGCACGCAGTGGGGCTGGAAGCCAACCGACGTTGGCTTGCTGATGGCAGGGCGCCTCCACCCCGTGAAGGGCGCCGATATCGCTCTGCAAGCGCTGGCCGAATTGCCCGCTAACTTTAAACTCGCGCTGGTGGGGCAGGGGCCGGAACAGGCCAAGCTCCAGCAGCTCTCCGCGCTGTTGGGGCTTACCGAACGCGTTACCTTTGCCGGCTGGGCCAACAGCATGCAACCCGCCGCCGCCGCTGCCGACCTCTGGCTGGTGCCGAGCCGCCATGAGCCACTAGGCAACACCGCCATCGAAGCCTGGGCCCACCACAAGCCGCTGATTGTCAGCGCCGTTGGCGGTTTGAACGCCTTGGTGGAAGACCGCCAGCAGGGCCTGAAAGTCCCACCCGAAGACCCAGCCGCCTTGGCCAAAGCCATCCGCACCCTCGCAACCGATAAGATGCTGCAAAAAAAGGTTACACAAGGCGGGGCCGCCCGCTGGCAAGAAGACTACAGCGAGGCCAAGGTGGTCGCCGCCTACCTTGCCCTGTTTGCCAAACTGGCGCCGCCGCGCTAAAGCGTGGCGCATGCCCATTCTTGCGCCTACCGCTGATTCTATCGCCGCACTGTCAGCAGCCTTGCAGCGCGGCGAACTGGTCGCGCTCCCTACCGAGACCGTGTACGGCCTCGCGGCCGTCGCCACCAACCCAGCCGCGGTGCTTAAAATCTATCAGGCCAAGGGCCGCCCCGCGTTTAACCCACTGATTGTGCATGTACCCACCCTTACTGCCGCGCAACAGTATGGTCATTTTAATGAAACAGCCTTGCATCTTGCGCAAAACTTCTGGCCCGGCCCGCTCACGCTGGTCGTGCCTTACCACCCAACCACCCTTCAGCAGGCCATCCCCGATCTCGTCCGCGCAGGCCTCCCCAGCGTGGCCATTCGCGTCCCGGCTCACCCGCTCATGGTGGTAGTCTTAAGCGCCGTGGGGGAACCCTTGGCGGCCCCCAGCGCCAACCTTTCGGGCCATGTCTCGGCCACCCAGCCTCAGCATGTGGCGGCCGATTTCGGCCCCAACCTCCCCATTCTGGATGGCGGCCCTTGCCCGCTTGGGCTGGAAAGCACGATTGTGGATTGCACCACGCCAACCCCCACGCTGCTGCGCGTCGGTGCCCTTACCAGGGCCGCGATCCAGCAAGCCACGGGGCTCACTCTGGCCGAGGTTCAGCAGCCCACCACCATCGGCACCGGCACCATCAAGGCCCCCGGCCAGTTGCTGAAACACTACGCCCCCAAGGCCAAGGTGCGCCTGAATGCCACCCACCTCGATGCCCACGAAGCCCTGCTGGCCTACGGCGAAACTGCATCGCTGCAACCACCCATGATGCGGAACCTCTCCCCCACTGGCAACCTTGAAGAAGCCGCGCTTAACCTGTTTGCCATGCTGCGCGAACTCGATGCCCTCAACCCCACCGCCATCGCCGTGATGCCCATTCCCCCGCATGGCCTCGGCGAGGCCATCAACGAACGCCTCCACCGCGCCGCCGCTGGGCGGTGAGGGGACATGGTGAGAGGACATAAAAAAACCCTGCTCCCATCCAGCCAGAGGGCCGAACAAGAACAGGGTAAGAAGTGCGCCTCCTCGCAAGGGAGGCTGTTGCCCGGCTTCAGGATGAAACCGGGCGCGAAAGATAAAATGCGCCGATCAAAAATCTCTAAGAGTGACGACGATTCATAGGAACCTCCTCTGGTTTTTCAGCAGCCTTGGCTGCCATGAAAACGTGAGAGCCAACGGCCCCACAATACATGGCGCCAAAGCTTCTGTACACAAGATATGGAACAGCCAACAGTCCTTGTCAAGTCTGGAACATACTTTTTCATAATAACCATATACTTGCAATAAACTTTCCTTTTGTCGTTCTAGAGGGCTAAGGCCGAAGGTACCAAGAAGATTCCAGCTTTTGCTGGAGTGACAAAGGTCGAGGGTAGGGGGCGAAAACCTCCCCTTTTGTTATTCCACCTCCCCTTTTGTCATGCCACGGAAAAGGGAAATCTTCTTCCTAAACCCTATAGCCAAGCCCAAGAATACTTACCACACACATTGCCCGTCATTCCAGAAGCCAGCAGGGGAAAAATCGCTTGCCGAT
>JAIXXE010000162.1 GCA_027490875.1 Alphaproteobacteria bacterium | reverse complement strand
TGCACGGCCTGATGCGCGTGATTGCCTTTACCCAAGACGATGGGCATATTTTTTGTACCGAGGACCAGTTACAGGCAGAGGCGTTGGGCTTTTGCGCGCTGCTGAAGGATATCTATGCCGACCTCGGCTTTACCAACTACTATGTGCGGCTTTCCACACGACCAGAAAAACGCATTGGGGCCGAAGCGTTGTGGGACAAGGCCGAAGCCGCGCTGGAAACTGCGGTGAAGGCTGCGGGCATCGATTGGCGCCTGAGCCCGGGCGACGGCGCGTTCTATGGGCCGAAGCTGGATTTTGTGCTGCGCGATTCCATCGGGCGCGAATGGCAGTGCGGCACTTTGCAGGTCGACCCCAACATGCCCAGCCGTTTGGGCGCGCTTTATACGAATGAGGCTGGCGAACGCGTGTCATGCCTGATGCTCCACCGCGCGGTGCTGGGCAGCTTGGAGCGCTTCATGGGGATTTATATTGAAAACTGCGAGGGCAAGTTTCCGCTCTGGTTGGCACCCGTGCAGGCGATGATTATCCCCATCACCGACCACCAAAACGCTTACGCGGCCGAAGTAAAGGCCCTGCTGCAAGGCAGCAGCCTGACCACGGCCACCGGCGGCCTGCGCATCGAGCTTGATACCAGCAGCGAGCGCATGCAGAAGAAAATCCTGTTAGCGCAGCAGCAAAAGGTTCCGTACATGTTGGTGGTGGGGAAAAAGGAAGCCGAGGAAGGCACCGTAGCCGTGCGCCTGCGCGATGGCACCGACCTTGGCGCCATGCGCGTGGGCGACTTTTTAACCCGTCTGCGGACCGAGATGACCGTCCGCCACTAGCCTATGGCTGCTTGCCAGAGGTGGCTCTTTCTGGGTATGGTCGGACGTCAATCACATGGAGGACTCTATGTCCAATATCGAACCGTTTAACCATAAATCTGACGGTGGCGTGGGCGTTATTCTCATCTCAACGCCCAAGACCCTCAGGAAATTGCGGGAGGGCACCAGATCGGATGCGCGCGCCATGAACTACGCCGTCAAGGAAGGTGACCCCACGCGCTATGTCTGGCGCCGCAAGGCCAACGACAAGAAGCGCTTCTGAGGCGTACCACGCCGTTCCATCGCTCTCTGCCTCCGCTGCCCTTGTGCTGCGGAGGCATCGTTTTTAACGTTTCAGCAGGCTGCCCATGAGCCCGCGCAGCAGGCTACGGCCGACTTGGCTGGCCGCGGTGCGCACCACCTGTTTGGCGGCAGTTTGTAGCAACCCTTGGCGGCGGCCATTGCCGAGCAACAGTTCCTTGGCCAAGCCACCCAATGGGCTGCTCTCTTCTTTGTTAGGTTGGGCGCCACCTTGGGTGGAAACGCTTGCAGTTTTTTCAATGCGGGCAGCCAATACTTCGGCGGCGCTTTCACGGTTTACAGTCTGGCTATACTTCATCAAAAACGGGCTTTGGTTGATGAGCTGTTGCCGCTCGGGCGCAGTAATCGGCCCCACGCGGGAAAGCGGAGGCAGCATCGCAGTTTTTTCCACGGGCGTTGGCACGCCCTTGGCATCCAGCACACTTACCAAGGCTTCACCCACGCCCAAGGCGGGTAGGGCATCTTCGGTTTTAAACGCAGGGTTGGGGGCCATGGTGCGGGCCGCGATGGTGATATCCTTTTTTCCCTGCGGCGTGGCAGCGCGTAGCGCATGCTGAATGCGGTTACCCAGCTGCGCCAGTGCACTGTCGGGGATGTCGGACGGCTGCTGCGTGCAGAAGTATACTCCCACGCCCTTGCTGCGTATTAGGCGCACCACCTGCTCAATCTTATCCAGAAACGGTTTGGGCGCTTCGGAAAATAACAGGTGTGCTTCATCGAACAACAACGCCAGTTTGGGTACGGGTAGGTCGCCCACTTCGGGCAGCTGTTCGTACAGTTCGCTCAGGATGTACAGCAGCACGGTGGCGTAGGCGCGGGGCTGATTCATCAGCGTGGTGGCATCCAGCAGGTGAATGGTGCCCTGCCCGCTGGGTGCCCGTTGCAGCAGTTCGGCCACCTGCAGGCTGGGCTCGCCGAAGACGGCATCGAGCCCCTCTTGCTGCAAGGTGAGCAACGCCCGCTGAATGGTGGCCAACGTGGCGGGGGCTACATGGCCGTATTTGGCGGAAATGGCCTTGGCGTTCTCGCTAGTAAAGGTTAGCAGCGCGCGCAGGTCGGGGAGATCCAGCAGCAACAGGCCTTCATCGTCGGCGGCCTGAAACACCACCTGCAGCACACCGGTTTGGGTTTCGTTCAAACCCAGCAAGCGGGCCAGCAAGGCGGGGCCGAGGTCGCTTAAGGTTAACCGAATGGGGTGACCATGCTTGCCGAACACATCCCACAGCACCACCGCATTGGCTTGGGGGGTGTAGGGCAGTTTGGCCTGCTCAAAGCGCTTGGTAACCCAGCCTTGGCCTTCGCCGGCTTGGGAAATGCCGGCCAAGTCGCCCTTCACATCGGTCGCCAGCACGCAGCAGCCCGCCCGCGCTAACTGCTCGGCCAGCGCATGCAGGCTTACGGTTTTACCCGTACCCGTGGCGCCCGCAATCAGGCCGTGGCGGTTGGCGCGGGAGAGCGGAAGCTCAACACCGCCTGTGGCACAGGTGCCAAGGTAAAGAGTGGGTGAGGTCATGGGGGCAAATTGTCCTCTTGTAAGGTTTTCGGCAAGCCTTTAGGGTAAAAATATGCTTCAACCCCTGCGCGACTTTCTCAAGCACGAGACCGCAGCCAGCTATGCCCTGTTGGCGGCGGCTGTGGTGGCGCTGCTTGCGGCCAACAGCCCCTTGGCTCCGCATTGGGCGGCGCTCTGGAATACTGTGCCCTACGACAGCGCCTACCTCCCCACCACCTTAAAAGCGTGGGTGAAGGATGGGCTGATGGCGGTGTTCTTCTTTGTGGTGGGGCTGGAAATGAAGCGCGAGTTGGTGAGTGGCCACCTGCGCGACCGCCAAGTGGCCAAGCTGCCTCTGATGGCTGCATTGGGAGGCATGGTAGTACCAGCCTTGGTGTTTTTGGCCGTTACGTGGGGCCAAACTGGCGCCACTGGGGCCGATGCGGTACGCGGTTGGGCAATCCCCTGCGCCACCGATATTGCCTTTGCACTGGGGGTGCTGGGGTTGTTGGGGCCAAAGTTTGTGCCTACGTCCGTCAAGGTGCTGCTGTTAGCAATTGCGATTTTTGACGATTTGGGTGCGATGATAATTATTGCGCTGTTTTACTCGGGCGGCGACGGCGGTGGCCTCAGCCCGCTGCACCTGCTGCTGGCGGTGGGCCTGTGGGCCATCTTTGCGGGGATTATTCACGACAAGCGCTTCCATAAGGGTTGGCTGGCGGCCCTGCCGCTGGCGTTGGCATTGGCGCTATGGTTGGCGCTGCTGCCCAGCGGGCTGCACCCTACGGTTGGGGCTGTTGCACTGGCGGCGGTGGTGCCGACCAAAACGCTTCTGCCCAAGCTGGAGCATGCTCTGCACCCTGCCTTGGCCTTTGGCATCATGCCCCTGTTTGCCTTAAGTGCAGCTGGGGTTAATTTTGCGGCAGTTGGTTCCAGCATGGGCGGTAACCCCACCACGCTTACGGTGCTGATGGGTGTAATGCTGGGGCTGGTGATTGGTAAACCGCTGGGGATTCTTGGGGCCGTTTGGTTGGCTGAAAAGGCGGGATTTGCCAAGCGGCCGCAGGGTGTAACGTGGCGGCATATCGGGGGGCTTGGAGCCATTGCCGGGATTGGCTTTACCATGAGCCTGTTTGTTGGTAAGCTGGCGTATGAAGCCGTTCACCCCGAATTGTTGGCCGCTGCCAAGGCAGGCGTCTTGGCAGGCAGTGTGTTAGCCGCAGCGTTGGGGGCGTGGATACTGACACGGGCCGCCCGTGCTTAGCTATCAGCACGCCTACCATGCGGGGAATCCTGCCGATGTGCTTAAGCACGCGCTGTGGGCTGAAATTACACAAGCACTGGCCGAAAAACCCAAAGCACTTAACCTGTACGAAACCCATGCCGGGCGGGGTGTTTACCCGCTTGATGAACCCACTACTCAGCGCGGTGCGGAATGGGAGTACGGGCTTGGGCAGCTGAAACTGGCCACGCTGGCGGGGGCCTATGGGCAGGCCGTACGGGCGCTCAACCCCAAGGGTCGTTTGGATGTCATCCCCGGCAGCCCTGCTGTGGCCTTGGCCGCCCTGCGGGCGAACGACCACCTGCACCTGTGCGAACTTCACCCCACCGAACGCGCCAAGCTGCATTCCTGGGCGCGCGGCAAGGATACTGTGCATTGCCATGATGTTGACGGCTGGATTCAGGTTGCGGCACTGGTGAAGGCTGGCCAGCGCGACGGGGTCTTAATCGACCCAAGCTACGAACTGGCCGAAGAGTACACCGCCGTGGTGCAAACAACTCAAAAAATCATCGCCAAAAACCCGGCCGCCTGCGTGGTGGTTTGGCTGCCGATTCTTGCCACCGGCAAGGGCAAGGGGCAGCACCAAAAGGTCATCGATGCCCTTAAGGCGATGAATACGCAGGCCACCTTTTTGGCCCAGTGGCGTTGGGGTGAACGGTTCGCTGGTTTTGCCCTGCAAGGCACGGCCATGGTGGTGCTTAACCTGCCTTACGGCTTGGAAAAGACTCTTTCGCCCTTGCTGGAAGGCTACGCGGCTGGGCTTAAGCTCACGCGCCCTGCCCAGACCTACACCATGATTGTCCCTAGAAAATAATTCTTCAGGTCTCTTGAAGCTTGTATACTTTTAAGATAGAGGGAGCTTATAACAGGCCCACTGGGGGCCTGACAAGGGTGAAACACCATGACTATCAAAAACATTTTCTTTGCCATCCTCATGATGGCCTTTACGACACCTGCCTTCGCGCAGGCTCCACCAACTCCGTTGGAAACCATGCGGGCGCAATTTGGCGTGGCGGCCGAGTTGGCCAGAGAGGCTGAAGAGCATGTCCAGCGAATCTGTGCCAGCTGGCGGCTCATCAACGACGGCAGGGCCTCTCGAGAACAGGTCGACGAGCAACTGATGCGCGCCAACGAGCTTCCTCGGCTGGTCGACAGATCACTCGTCGTGCTCAGAGGCCTTAGGGTGCACTTTTTTTCGGCCCTGGTGGAAAGCTCTGAGCCTGAAAAGGTGAGGCAAGAGTTCAACCAAACCGAGGAACAGATTGTTGCCCGGTTTGTGTCGGCACTGCGTACGGCTCGCCTCTGCCGTACCGAACGCTCCACCTAAGGTGGAAGATGAAACGACGGTTTTGAAAGAGCCGGGGTGTTACAACCCCGGCTCTTTTGTGGTGCTTGCTATTTTTTAGGCTTGTCGTAGGGTGGCGGCATGTCTCCGCGCGTCTTTCAGCTGCTTGCTTTTGTAACTCTTGCCCTCACGATTCTGCTGATTGTCGTGGGGGGCGCCACCCGCGTGTACGACGCCGGTATGGCCTGCCCCGACTGGCCCCATTGCTACGACCTGTGGTGGCCATGGCCCGAAAGCCGCGTGATTGCCGCAGGGCACTTGGAAGGCTACGTGGTGAATGGCCAGCATTACACCTGGGTGCAGGTGCTGCTGGAATGGGGCCACCGTGGCCTCGCCGCGATTGTGGGCTTTGGCCTGATTGGCTTGCTGGTTGGCAGCCTATGGCAAGATAAAAGGATTAATACACCGCTGTTGCTGGCCGCGTTGCTGCTGGCGATTCAGATAAAGCTGGGCGCGGTGACAGTCTGGTTTAGCAATGTTCACTGGAGCGTGGTGCTGCATCTGGGCAATGCTATGCTCTTTACCATGGCGCTGTTTTGGCTGTGGTGGCGGGCGCGCGTACCCGCCCCTGCGGTACGTTTTAAGGCCTCGGGTTGGCTGTGGTCGTTGGCGATTGCCGGGCCCATGCTGGTATGGTTCACTATGTTGGTTGGGGCAGCCGTAAGCTCGTCGCACAGCGGAGGTGTGTGTGGTGGGCTGTTCAGCTGCGCGGGGGTGTGGATGCCTTCGCCCAAGGTGGATGTGGGCCAGCACATTCATATGCAGCACCGGCTGTTTGCGCTGCTAACCTTCATTCATTCGGTGTTGCTGCTGGTGGTGGCCAAGCGCAGTGGCGTGCCGCCGTTGCGCAGCGCGGCGTTGCAGCTTCATGCCATGATTCTAGGCCAGGTGGTGTTAGGGGTTCTTACCCTTTACAGTTTTGCCAGTTATCCGGCGTTTTATTACCCACTTTCCATTGCCCACTTGGGTTGGGGAACGCTGACGCTGTTGGCTGCATTGGCCGTACCCTTAACCTTGGCGTACCACCCTGCAGCCGAAGCGGCGGCGCAACCAGCGGCCAAGGCCAAACGTAAAAAGTAGCAACGTGGTAACACCTCGCTTGGCTATGGCAACGCCGACCCCCTTGTGGCGCGATTTGGTGGCCTTGGCCAAACCCCGGATTATTTTACTGTTGGCCATTACCTGCTGGTGCGGTGGCTTGGTGGCGGTGAAAGGAAACCTTGAGCTGCTTAAACTTAGCCTGTGGCCCTTGCTGCTGGCCACCGTGGGGCTGTGCCTTGCTGCAGCGGGCGCCAACAGCGTGAATATGGCGTGGGACCGCGACATCGACCCCCTGATGAAACGCACCGCCAACCGCCCGCTGCCGCAAGGGCGTTTGGGCCACCGGTTTGTGTATGGCTGGGGTGTTTTACTCATTGCTTTGGGCACGTTGCTGGCCGCCACTGCCACCCCGTGGGCGGGGCTGATGAACCTGAGTGGTGCGCTGTTTTATATATTCATCTATACCATGCTGCTCAAGCGCCATACGGTGCAGAATATTGTGATTGGCGGGGCTGCTGGGGCCTTCCCGCCCTTGGTGGGGTGGGCGGCGGTACAGGGCGATGTGATGCATCCGCTGCCCTGGCTGATGTTTGCGATTATTTTTTGCTGGACTCCGCCGCACTTCTGGGCGCTGGCGCTGTTCATGAATGCCGACTATACCAAGGCTAAAATCCCGATGTACCCGGTGGTACATGGCGAACCTGCCACACGGATTATGATTGTGCGCTACCTGCTCATTCTGGTGCCGCTGACTCTGTTGGGTGGGCTGTATGCGCCGTTGGGCTGGCTTTACAGCATGGCCGCGCTGCTGCTGGGGTTGTGGTGGGGGCAGGCCGCTTGGCAGCTGTTACACAGCCCCCAGAACACGGCCCAAAACGATGCGCTGGCGCGCCTAACCTTCCGCCGCAGCCTTTACTATCTGGCATGGATATTTATGGCGATGGTGGTGGATAGTTTTCTCTAGGTGCTTCACCCAAAGGGTGGCCCCAAGAGTGACTTCAGCGCGCCGCCTAGTTCTGGGCTGTGAGGGTATAGGTGCGGTCACCAGCGCGGAACTCGGCCATGTCGGTGGTCACGCTGGTAAGCTCCCACCCGCTGATGCTCTCACCAACCCGCAGCACGCCCTCTTGCCCGTTGTTCGAGGCAATCAAACCCTGACCGGGAACAAAGCTTAAGACTTCAAGGCTGGGGAAGTCGGTCGCGGCCAAGCGTGGTCGAATATTCTTTGGCACCTTCACGCGTGGCTGTTCGGCGGGGAAGAGTTCGGCTGCAAAGTCTTCCAGCTGCCGAATACGCGGGGCATCCTGCATCTGTGGTTCGGCCACAATCGGCAGGTTGTTGGGGTTGTTGGCGTAAAGCTCGTTAGGAGAAGGCAGGGTTGGGGCACTTGGGTTGCGCGCATTTTCAGCCCGGGTGGAGGGCGGCGGCAACAGCGCGCCATCGGGCAAG
>JAIXXE010000010.1 GCA_027490875.1 Alphaproteobacteria bacterium | reverse complement strand
TTTCAGTGGAATGACAAAAGAGATGGCACTTGTAACAAATACTATTGGGCTTAACTATAAGTTTATTTTTTTACATGTACTTAACCGCAATGTCAGGAATGTATCGCCCCCGCTGGTGGGGCAGGGTATAAGGAAGAGCGTATTGGCATATCTTAAACGTTTTTCAGCCCATCCCGGGCTGTAACGTAGCCGTGCGCTATAAATTTACCAGGGGCCTAGCCCCGCCGAGTCAGCAACCTGCTGGACTTGGTCATGGAGTATGACAAATGACACAGTTCGCAACCAAGCAGCGTGTGGCTTATTTCGTTCGTCCCACGGTGCAGGAAAAGTTCCTGTACAACCTTCTCCTGAAAGTGCAGGAGGAAATGAACCAAAGGGGGCAAGATAGCCCCGTTGGACTACTGAATAACGGAGCAACCCTTCAAGGGGTAGTTTTGTTGTTCAAAGATCGGGTTGCTGGACACGAAGTCAGCCAGGCTTCCTGGAAGGAAGCGCTACCCTTCAACGTATACTCTGGCTATACTAGGGGGTCAGCTACGCACGCCTTGGCAATCGCCAAGAGTGCCGTTGAGGCGAAGAGCCTATCGGAAATCCTGACCATCATGGACCAAACATCGGACTACTTCGGGTTCAGGTGGTCCAATCGGTATGACCACCCCGCTCGTCTTCGTATCAAAGAATGGATGGAGGCGGAATTCTTCCGCCTCATCAAGGAGGAGATGGCAGACATCTAACATCCCCCCCGCGATGCAGCGCGGGTAAACTGCTCTCGATGTGCTGAAAGGCACAAAAGAACCCCTGGGCTGCATCCCGGGGGTTTCTTTTTTTTGGGGTGGCCTTTAGCAATGACCCGCTAGGGCGTGGTGGGCACATCCCACACCTGCCCGGGCCAGAGGGCCTGAAAGGTTTGGGGTGGGATTTTTGCGGCCTTGAGGGCTTGGGCGAGGTCATCCACGGGCTGCTGCCAAGGTTCGTCGGTTAGCTGAAACACCCCAAAATGGTGCCCGATGGCATAGCGCGCCTTGGTTTTTTGAAAGGCGCTGACGGCCTCGGCGGGGTTCATGTGGGAGTACTGCATGAACCAGCGGGGCTCGTAGGCGCCGATGGGGAGAATCGCCAAGCGCAGGTTGGGGTACTTCTGGCCCGCTTCGGCAAACCATACGCCTGCCTTGTCGCCCAGGCCGTAGCCGCTGTCGCCCACCCAGTAAATATCCCCCCCCGGCGTTTGTAGCACCATGGCGGCCCACAGGGCCTTGCGGCGGTCGGCATTGGTGCGCGCGCTCCAGTGCTGCATGGGCTCCAGCGTCACCTTCAGGGCAGGAGAAAGCGCGACGCTCTGGCCCCAATCCTTTTCTATCACGCGCGCTGTGGGCACCGTTGCCAGAATGGTTGGGGCGTTATTGAGTGGCACCACGAGGGTTGGGTTGTAGGCCTTTACCAGCTTTTCAAGGGTTTCAAGACACAAATGGTCGTAATGGTTGTGCGAAATTAAAATGGCATCGATGGGGGGGAGGTCTTCCAACCTAAGCCCCGGTGGCGTGATGCGCTTGGGCCCCGCAAAGCTGACGGGGCTGGCGCGTTCGGCCATCACGGGGTCGAGCAGCACGTTCAGCCCCTGCGTTTGCAGCAAAAAGCTGGCGTGGCCGATGGCGGTGACCACCAACCGGTTGCCTTCAACACGGGCAGCGGGCTTGGGCGCAAAGCCGCCTTCTCCCGTGCCGCGCGGTGCGGCGTAGATAGGCCAAGTGGCGCGGGTGCTGGTGTGCTCGCCCAACCCCAGCCGCCATTTCAGGAAGGTGCCAAAGGTGTTGGTTTGGGGGCGGTCGGGGTTAAAGAACCGTGTGCCATCGAAGTTCGCACTTGGCGCGCCCTGATAGGTTGGCGTGCCGCACGCGGCAAGGAGCAGGGTAGGGAGCAGAGCAAGGGCTTTCATAAAGATAACCTAAATGATTTGTCATTTCAGCGAAAGCTGGAATGACGGGAGAGCCTTGCTTTTTATCGCCTAGCGGCTCGCCACACGTGCCGTGCCCAGCGCCTGCCGCCATGCGGTTTGGATGCTAGCAACCGTGGCCTTAAAACTGGCCAGTTGACGCCGACTGAGTGGGTTGGCGGTGGGGAGGTCGGCCCGCATCGGGTTGACCTGCTGATTCTGCAACCGTACTTCGTAGTGCAAATGCGGGCCCGTGCTGCGGCCGGTATTGCCCACTTGGGCGATGATTTGGCCTTGGCGTACCTTGCTGCCAACCCGCAGGCCTTTGCTAAAGCGGTGCAAATGGGCATAGGCGGTGGAAAACTTGGCGTTGTGACGAATCAGAATAAAGTTACCATAGGCCCCTTTGGGGCCGATTTCGGCAATCACGCCATCGCCACTGGCTTTTACGGGCGTACCAATCGGCGCGGCGAAATCCAGCCCACGGTGCATTTTGTTGTAGCCCAATACGGGGTGCATGCGCATCCCAAACCCGCTGGTGAGGCGGTAAACCTCCAGCGGCGTGCGCAACAGCAGCTTGCGCTTGCTTTCGCCCTTTTCGTTCAGGTATTCCTTGGTGCTGCCCCACCAGAAGGCCTGACGGGTTTCGCCGCCAACCGTAAAGGCGGCGGCCAGAATGCGCCCTGTTTTAACCCGTTGGCCAAGGTCGTTTTGCGTTTCTTCGTACGTCACTTTAAAGCTGTCGCCGGGCTGGATGTCGCGGGTGTAGTCGATATCCCAGGCAAAAATATCCATAAACTCCTTCACCTGCTGGGCAGAAAGGCCCGCCCGGGTGGCATCGGCCCACAGGCTGTTGGTAATGCGCCCCACCGCAATGGCGCGGTGCTCGGAAAGGGGCTTGGCCTTGGCCACGGCCTTGGCGTGGGTGCCATTCAGGCTTAGGGCCACTTCCTGCGTGGGCGTGGGGCGGAAAGCCATCTGGGCCGTACCGATGTGGTAAGGCGCGGCTTCTTCATAGGTAAGCGTAAGGGTGGTGGTGTTGGCCACCGGTTGCTTGGCACTGGGGGCGGCGGCGCTAAGGGCGGCAATCTGGGCAGGCTGGAAGCCAGCTTGGCGGAGGTGGCTGGCCAAGGTGGTGCCGCGCGGCAGGGTTACTTCCCGCACCACCTGCAGCGGGGGGAGGGCGCTTGGGGCTTCTGAACCCTGCAGGAGCGGAGCTGATTGGGGGAAGGCGGCCTCGGCGTGGCGACTGAACAGGCTGGCAAGCAGGCCACCAGCCGCCAGCAACGCCAAAGTGCCAAGGCTAACCTTAGGAAGCAACGTCATGAGTTCTCTATGCCTAAGGAACGGGCAGGGGTCAATCCTGCGGGCCTTGGGGCCTAGGCCAAGCAAGGTTGGCCGTGGCTCATTCGGCACAGTCGTTAGGAATGAGTGACTTAGGTGCCGAAGTAGGGGGCTTGCCAAGCCCGAAGGCTTGGCGCATAGAGTGAAGAATACTGACTATCTAACCATAGAATAACGTTTTTTAATGAATCCGGCCCTTTTTTATGGCCGTCGCTAAGGGAGTGGGATACCTCAGCCCAGCTCTGCCGCCATTAGGTGGATGACCTGAGGAAGCGCACGATGCGGAGACTATTAGGATGCGCGGACTAAGAAGCAATACGACCAAAACCGTGGCCTATGGGGGTTTTCTAACTCCCGAAGAGGCTAGGGAAGCCACCACACTCGGGGTCATTCCTGAATGGCTCCACAAAGTCATCATGAGGGATAACAAGTTCACCACCCGTTTGGCCAAACAGACTATGCGTCTGGAAGACCCCATAGCCTATGAAGTGGTCAAACACTTTCTGGCGGTATGCGGCACGGGCAGAAATGCCTTGGCAGCCGAGACCTTCCGCGGAGGGTACACGAAGGAGCTTGGGGCCTGCGAGCATACCCGCGGAATACCGCGGAGTGCGTTGCAAACGCCCGAGAGCTTGTTTATTGCCGTGTATGTGGCGGTGGTCCCCAATCCACCCCAGTATTACATCGCGCAACTAGCCAAGCTGCGGCCACGGAACTCGCGAAGCCGTGCGGAGTGGGAAGAGATGCGGGCTGCGAGGCAGGCTACGCCCCCCCCGGGCTGACCCTGTCAGCCTGAATGCGAACACCAGCCGCCAACCTGTAAGGGGGGGGCGGTCTTGGTGTTTTCAGGGGGTTGCGAGAGGCTCTTGAGGTAACAGGCAAAAAATTCCAAAAAACTTACCATCAGGGTGTTGACACAGCCCCCGCCAACGCCTATACCCCGCCCACCGCAGCAACAAGATTACTTGAAGCCGCCGGGAAAGAGCCTCTGACAATTTTATCGGGTAAACACACATGTAACAAGTGAGCCTGGCCAGTTGGCCAGGACACAGGTGCAGAGGGCGACGAGGCCTTCTGCAACTACAAGACAAAGCAATTGGCGAGGTTCATTGGTATTCCGCACTAAAATTTGGGCATATTCTGCTCATCTCAACCGGCGTGCCGACGATACTTTCGCTAATTGTCCAAGAAGGTTTCGTTAGTTCAGCGAGCTTGCTCGCAGAGTTTAACGTAATTTTCCAGGACGCTATAGTGAACGAAAGTAGCCAGTCGGACATCACGCTTGGAGCTTCGCAAGAAGCCACATCAAGTTGAGAGTTTGATCCTGGCT
>JAIXXE010000130.1 GCA_027490875.1 Alphaproteobacteria bacterium | reverse complement strand
TGGGGGCCCGAACAATGAACCATTGTTCTCCCCAACCGCGTTCTGGAATGACGGGTGCAGCTGTGGCAAGTAATGATGGGCTTCGCCATAGGTCTTTTCAGTGTTGTGAAGACCTGGGTTCTTCGTTGTACTCAGAATGACAACCCTGCAGGCTGTACTCAATTATTAAAGGTTTCGCTCGATCATTCTAATGTTAAGGCACGACATCAACCTTAGGGCAGCGTCGGGTTAAAGGCCTTCCCTTTTGTAATCCTCGCGAGACGCGGGGATCCTTTTCTTAACCCTTGTACTTAAAAGAGGGATCTCCCTGCGGAAGGTGACATAGTGGTCAGGGCCAGAAATGCAGTACCTGGCCGCAATGCTGCCGCAGGCAAGAGAATGGTGGTCAGGGCCAGAAATGGAATGAAATGAAATAACTGGCCACAAATAAAATCATGGTGGTCAGGGCCAGAATCGAACTGGCGACACAAGGATTTTCAATCCTTTGCTCTACCGACTGAGCTACCTAACCACCGGCACCGAACCTATGATAACCAAGCGCGGATCAAATATGCTCATAACGGCTTGCTGGCTTGAGGGCAAGCCCCTTTTTTAGGCGATGCAAACTCTTGTAAGGGCTACCACCAACGGGTTGGGGCTAAATCGGGTAGCAGCGGATTGGGGAGTGGCAGGGGCGCCAGCAGGCGGGCGTTTTGGCGTTCGGTAAACTGGCTACCTGTGGTACTCGCGGTAATTTCAAGAAGGCTGAGGCCCCGTTCGGTCTGCCCCGAGGGTTGGAAACGCGCATAGCCGCCGGGCAGGGCAAACCCTTCCGGCCGCAGCAGCAGCTGACCAATAGCGTTGCCGGTACGGGCCTGTTCGGTCGCCAGCTGGGCCACCAGTATGGCTGCATCGTACCCAAGGGCCGCCAATGGGTGAGGCGGGTTCCCAAAGGTGGTGCCAAAGGTGGCGACAAAGGCCTCGTTACGGGCGGGTGCGGCAAACAGGCTGCCCCGTGTGGCACTGGCGCTGGGGGCGAGCACGGCCGGGTCTTGCCAGAGGCCGGTGCCGAGCAGCTGGATACCGCGGTCGAGGTCGTAGTAGGCCAACTGGGCGGCAATGAGGGGGATATTGCGGCCCGTAGCCGGGAGCAGCAGGGTATCAAACCCCTTCCCTAAGCTACGGATGCTGCTGCCAATGTCGGCCTCTTGCGCGTTGTAGAAACTGGTCTGGGTCAGGCTGGCTTCGGGGGCTTGGGCCAAGGCTGCTTTAAGCCCGGTTAGGGTTGCTTCGCCGTAGGGCCCTTGGGGGATGAGTGCGGCAAAGCGGCGGTGACCATCGGCCAAGGCCGCACGAACAGCTGTGGCAACCTGCTGCTCGGGCAAAAAGTTAAGCGTGTGACGTTGCGGGCCGAGCACGGTGGCATCGGTACTGAATGACAACAAAGGGATACTACCAAGCGCTTGCGCGACCGGCGCCACCTGACTGGCCAGCAAAGGGCCGAGCAGCAGGCTAATCTTTTCCTGCTTCAACTCTGCTACGGCAGCAGCGGTGGCGGCTGGAGTGCTGGCGTCGCGTACAACCAGTTCTATGCGGCGCTGGCCCCCGGCGGTTGCCTCGGCCAACCCAAACTGCAAGGCCCGTAGCACATCGGTACCAGCTTGGGCCAAGGGGCCGCTTTGTGGCAGCAGAACCCCTACCCGCAGCGGCGCTTGGCTCACCAACATCGCCGGTGGCCGCAATTGATATTGCAAGCGCTGAAAGCGGGCCTTATCGGGCTGGATGGAGAGGCGTTCGTAGTCACTTAAAAAGCCTGCGGCGCGGTCGGGCTGGTTGTCCATCAGGGCTAACTCGGTGGCCTGCAGCAGCAGGCGGCCACGCAGTTGGCCAATGGCTTTGCCCAAGGGGGTGTCGTCGGTGAGCGAACCTTCCAGCGTTTGCAGCGCGGCTTCGGGCTGGCCCTGTTGGTCGAGCGCCAAGGCCAGCAGGTAGCGGCTTTGGGCCCGCTGGCCCTCGTTGGTGTGGTTTACCCATGGGCGCAAGGCGGTGATGGCTTCAGCCGTACGGCCTTGGCTTAGGTTGGCGGCAATGGTGGCGAGGCTGCTGCTGCCCGCTTGGTTGGCGACTGGCTCGGCCACTTTGGCGCTTTGAATGGGCGCTGGGGCTTGGCTTAACTGGGCTACAGCAACGGTACTTACCCCAACATTGCCAAGCAGCCCCAAGGCAGACCATACTGTGAGAATGGAGAGAGACCGAGCTTTGCGCATGCCTGTTAAGGTGGGGGAAGCGGGCGTGGCCGTCAAGCGCGCACAGGCACGGGCCCAACGTTTGGGTAAGCTGGGTGAACGGTTGGCGTTGGCTTACTTTATGGTGCAGGGCTGGTGGCCGGTTCAGCAAACAGGGCGCGCGGCGGTGCAGGTTGATTTGATTCTTCGGCGCGGCCAGCACGTGCGGTTGGTTGAGGTTAAGACGCGTTGGCGGCAGCTGCCTTACGAACAGCTGCTCAGCCCTGCTCAGCGGCGCAGGCTGCTGCAGGAGGCTGCGCGCTTTGCCAGCCGTAACCCCACCACCAGTGTGCAGGTGTTGCTGCTGGGGTTAACCCCCTGTTGGCCACTGGTAAGGATTTGGCCGCTGGAGGGGTTGCGCTAGGCCGCAATGCTGGGTAAGGGGGTTTTGAACCCTTCGTTCCTTCCTTTTCAACAAAACGCAGGCCCAATGGCCTGAATGGGAGACAACAATGTCAGCAGAGCTGAGCCCCTTTGAAGTCATTAGGACACTTACCGGCTTGGTATTGGCCGTGACGGCCCTCACGGCGCTGTTTATTGCAGCGCTGAATAATGACGTTGCTCGGGAAAAGCCTGGCATGGTACTCAAGCCTGGGTTTTTTGGAGTCTCGTCGGGCTTTTTCAGCCTTGCCCTGATGGGCATGCTGTAGCGCCTTTCGTGCTCAATCGATATGTAAGACGGCGGTACTCTGGAACAGGAGCACTGCCGTTTTTGCTTGCCAGCTTGCTGCGCGGGCGTTTACAGTTGGGCAAAAGAAGGGGGCCTTGCGTATGAATCGACCCATGAAGCGTACCGTTTGGTTAACCACGGCCTTGGTTGTGCCGATGATGCTGGGTGGCTGTGGCATTCCGTTGGTGCTTGGCGCGGCGG
>JAIXXE010000012.1 GCA_027490875.1 Alphaproteobacteria bacterium | reverse complement strand
TCCGTTTATCTTAACATTTTATATGGACTTGCATAATGGCCAACGTAAAGATCCCTGACCTTACAGCAGCCTCTACTCCCCTTGCGGGAACCGAGCTGCTTGAAATTGTCCAGAGCAGTAACAGCCGCAAGGTGGCCGCTTCCGATATTGCTGCCACTGCGACCAATGTTCGCACTGTTGCTACAGGCGGTACTGGCGCGGCAACGCTGACAGGCTACGTCAAAGGCAATGGAACGTCGGCGATGACAGCAGCGGCAACTGTACCCGTGGGAGACATCGCAGGGACGCTCCCCGTTGCAAATGGCGGTACTGGAGCCGCAACGCTAACAGGATACGTTAAGGGTGCCGGCACGTCGGCAATGACGGCTGCGGCCACCATCCCATTCGCGGACCTTGCTGGCCGTGCGTTTGGGCAGCCATTAAGTACAGCTGACCAAACTGGCAACGTGTCTGCAGCTACAGCCGTTACGTTCAACACTGATTTAACAGGCACTGGTGTCAGTGTTGTTGCCAGCACTCAGATTACGTTTACTGCCGCTGGCACGTATATGCTCGCACCATCTATCCAGTTTGTGAACTCTGCTGCGGCTGATCATGATGCGACTATCTGGTTCCGTAAGAATGGAACCAATATCGCTAACTCAGCCACAATCATCACCGTTCCAAAAGCAGCGGATGGTGGCGCAGCTGTGTTCAGCTTGTCGTTTTTTGATACAGTCACTGCAGGCCAATACATTGAAATCATGTGGCTTCCTGAAAACATTGCTGTGACAGTTGAGGCTACAGCAGCCGGCGCTATTGCCCCAGCAATCCCATCAATTATCTGCCCTGTAATGCGGATCGCATAATGATTGAGCAGCTCATCAGCCGCGTGTTTTACGCCCGCAACCTTGCCCACTTTGCTCATTGGCGCGCCAAGGGTGATGGCAGTTTTGCCAAGCACATGGCGCTTGGCGAGTTCTATGATGGAGTGATCGATACGATTGATCCGCTGGTTGAGGCTTATCAGGGCGCGTATGAGCTGATTGGAGCTATTCCAGTTCCCGGCGAAATGGAAAAAGATATTCTGAAGTGTCTTGAATCCGACGCTGAATGGATCGAAAAGAACCATGAGAAGATCTGCAAAGGTAACCGTGCAGTCGGTAATTTGGTTGACACGGTGACGGCAGTGTATCTCTCTGCAATCTATAAGCTGCGGAACCTGAAATAATGAACATAGATATCAACACCATCATTACCGTCATCGGCTTCATCGGAGGCCTTATTACCGTGTGGGTGAACCTCAACAGCAGACTGACGCTGCTTGAGGCGCGTCTCGGTTTTGGTGACGAGAAGTTCAACGGCATCGATAAGAAATTCGACGAAGTGATGATGCACCTTCGTCGCATTGAAGACAAATTGGACAACAAGGCGGATCGGTGATGAAGCAATTTGTGCCGGGTTTTATCTGGTTAATTGCGTCATCGTCGATGGTGTTGGCACAGGCCACATCCACAGCGCCGACGGAATACATATATAACACGACAACCAACAGCACGACAGATAATACTAATACGTCTACCAGCACGTCCACTAACACGAACGTCAACCAGAATAATAACACGTCTACCAGCACATCAACCAGCACAAATGTAAACACTAACAATAACGTGAACCAGAACATCAATTCTGGAACGGTTACAAACATTAACCAGAACACGTCCAACGCTACTAATGTGAACACCAACACGAACGTAAACACCAGTACGAACGTAAACCAGAACACATCAACTAGCACAAACGTAAACCAGAACATCAATTCTGGGACAATGACAAATATCAATCAAAACACGTTAAATTCTACCAACACCAATACAAATATCAATTCTGGGACAATGACTAATATTAACCAAAATACGTCAAGTTCCACGAACGTAAACACAAACAACAACGTCAACCAGAATATAAACTCTGGTACGATGACTAATATTAATCAAAACACATCGAACAACACCAACACGAACGTCAACCAAAACATCAATTCTGGTACGATGACTAACATCAATCAGAACACGTCCAGTGCTAACAACACAAACGTGAACACTAGTACGTCTACGAACGTAAATACCAATAACAACGTCAACCAGAACATTAATTCTGGAACCGTTACGTCGATCATCCAGAACACGTCGAACGCCACAAACGCGAACACAAATGTTAATCAGAACATCAATTCTGGAACTATGACTAACATTAACCAGAATACGCTGAACGCCACAAACGTGAATACGAACAATAACGTAAATCAGAATATCAACTCTGGTACTGTTACTAATATTAATCAGAACACGTTAAACGCTACGAACGTAAACCAGAATACGAATAACAGCACCAACACGAACTACAACGTGAACTCTGGCACAATGAACAACATTAACCAGAACACTTCTGACAGCACATCTGATAATACAAACCGCAATTTCAATAACGATGTCAGCACATCCACGGTGAACCAAACCGTCAACCAAAATAGCACGGTGGATAGCAAAAACACGAATAACAACATCAATACGACGAATGAAACTAGCAACAGCACGGTCAACCAGACCAGCAACAACGTCAATCAGAACAATAACGTCAACGTATCTGACAGCAAAAGCTACAGCGAGAACGTATCGCGTCAGGTCATCGACCAAAACATCAAGTCGCCACCGCCGAGCGCCATCGCGCCAAGCATGATGTCCTACAGCCAAGACCTATGCACCACTGGCCAGTCTGGCGCAGTGCAGACGCAGATCATTGGCTTGTCGGCTGGCCGCACCGTGCGTGACCAGAACTGCGAACGGATGAAGCTGTCTAAGACCCTTTACGATATGGGTATGCGTGTCGCCGCCGTCAGCCTCCTATGCCAAGACTTCCGCGTCTTTAGGGCAATGGAGATGGCCGGAACACCGTGCCCATTCTTGGGTTTGATTGGCGAGGAAGCCCGCGCCGCGTGGACCGAAAACGTCGAGCTTCGCCCTGTTGAGAAATAAGACATACGCTTTGCAGGTTATTCTGCTGGCTTGCGCAACACCCGTTTTCGCGCAGACCTACGAGGCTGCCCTAATCCCGCCGCAAATCAACGGTGTCCCAACGACAATGACGCCGCTCAATCTGGGTGACGATAACACGCGTAACGTGGCTCTTGGCTTTGAGTTTGAATATTGGGGCCAGACATTCACCGACGCTTGGGTGTCGAGTAACGGCTTTGTGTCGTTCCAGAGCGGCGCGCATTTATGCTGCAATGGCCAGCCTATCGAACTGGCGCAGCGCAACACGATATACGGCTACTGGTCAGACTTAATCAGCTACACCGGCAATCCCTATTATCGCCGCGACAATAGCTCTATCCTTTTCGGTTGGTATGGCGTGAACGAGTACGGCACGAACAACAGCAGCACCTTCGAGATTGGCCTCTTTGCCGACGGCAAGATACAACTGAATTACGGCAATTTGGGCTTTAATGGGGGCCACACCTTCACCGCAGGGATCACTGGTCCAACTGCGGACGATAACATCTCGCTCTTCTATGGGCGCAACGCGCAATATCTTCAGAACCAATCTGGCATTCTTTCATGGGTTGCACCAACGCCTATCGTGACCGTTGACTGCAATCTGACACCTATGGACCCAAGCTGCCCACCAGCCAGTATCGAAACCATTGCAGACCCTGTGGCTGCGATTGCCGAAGCCGTTGAGCAGAGCGCGGAGCTTACGACAGAGCAAATAGAAGAGGTGCAAGAGACAGCCACAGATGCACTGGAGCAAGTGCAGGAAATGAGCGAAGTGGCCGTCGAAGTTGAGCAGATGGAGGAAGTCGCGGAAACCGAGGAGGTTGCAACAATCGCTGACGAGCCGGAGGCGGACGTGGAGGCTAGTGTGCGCGAGGTCGAAACGGTTGAGCGCCTTGATCCAGATCAGGTTGCTGCTCTGGCCGCAACTGGCACAGACGCAACCGAAAGATCGGAATCAGAACAATCAACTGCAATGGATGTTGATGAGCCAGAAGCAGTGGACAAATCTGACCAAGTTGATGCGTTGAATGCAGACGATCTAGACGCTGCCCAGCAGTCGGAAATAAGCCAAGACGATGCG
>JAIXXE010000002.1 GCA_027490875.1 Alphaproteobacteria bacterium | reverse complement strand
TTTTCACTTCATCGGCGCCCCATTTTTTGAACAGCACGGTATCGCCAACCTTCACGCTCATGGGGACGCGCTCATCGCCGTCTTCGTTCCATTTACCGGGGCCTACGGCCAGCACTTCAGCCTGTTGGGGTTTTTCCTTCGCGTTGTCGGGGATGATAATCCCGCTCTTGGTCTTGTCTTCGGCTTCCAAGCGCTTGACCACGAGGCGGTCGTTGAGGGGTTGGATTTTATCAGCCAGAGTTTTTTGGGTATCAGCAGTCATCGTTCCGCATCCTTGTTCGGTTGTTTGCAGAGGCGGGCAGCGTTATCACTCCCCGCGACGGGGTGATAATTAGCACTCTAGATTTTTGAGTGCAAGAAAAAAATGAAGGCGGCTAATCTAAAACCCAACTTTTTTTACTCAACTTGGTCAGGTTCTGAGAGCCCGTGGCGGTGATGGCCACCACATCTTCAATCCGTACGCCACCTTTGCCGGGGTAGTACAGGCCGGGCTCTACACTGGTCACCATCCCTGCCTTAAGCGGGCAGGATACCGTTGAAATCGTGCGCGGGCCGGGGTCGTGCAGTTCCAGCCCCACGCCATGACCCGTGCCGTGAAAGAAGCCAAACGGGCGGCCCCGGTCATCAACCCCCGTGGGGAAGCCCGCCTTGACGAAGAAACTTTGTACGGCGGTGTGCACATCGTGGCCATCCAAGCCCGGCTGAAGCAGGCTGAGCGCCAGCGTTTGGGCTTCCAGCACCGCATAGTAAGCCTCTTGCTGCCAGGCACTTGGTTTGCCTTTTACTATGGTGCGGGTGCAGTCGCCCCAATAGCCGTTGGCGTGGTGGGGGAAGCAGTCAATCACAATCAGCTGATTGGCTCGCAAGGCACCCTGGCCACGGTTGTGCGGGGTGGCCCCTTGGGCCCCACCGGCAATAATCGGGCCGCCGCCAAACTCGGTAGCGCCAAGCTGGGCGGCCAACGCGTTCATGGCGCCGCGTAGTCGTTCGCTGGTGAGGGGCTTGCCTTGAAACACAAGCTTACCGTCGCGGGCAATGTCGGCTTCGGAGAGCATCGCAATGGCGTGGCCAATCACCTGCACGTTCAGGGTTTGGGCCTGCTGTAGTTTTTTGATTTCGGCCGGCGTTTTAATGGCACGCTCGGGGAAGAAGAGTTCGTGCTCGGCCACCTTTACGGGAAGTTTGGCGGCTTGTAACTGCACCAAAACCCCACTGGGGAAGTTACGGGGGACTTCGATGGAGGTTGGTGCATTCTTTTCCAGCGACACCAACCATGTCACCAGGTTGGCCAGCGTGAAGGGTTCCCCTTTCAACCCTTTTTTGGCCATACCGAAGCTATGAAGTCTATCGACCGTGGCAAGGCCTTGCAGGTGGCCGTATTCCAATTCGTTCACCACGGCATGGCTCACACCCTTGGCCGATTGATACCACAGGGCGGGGTCGCTGATAGGCTCACCCACCGCGTAGTGCCAGTTGGCAGCGTTTTCGTACAGCAGTTTGGCGGTGCCTTGTGCGGCAAGGCTGCGGGTTTGGGCTTTTGGCATGGTTACCAGACTAGGCGCGCAACCAGACTTGCGCCAGCCACCCTGCCTGCGCATGCTGCCATTTTTTTACCAAGCCGAGGCGCATGTAGCACTGTTCAAGCTCTGGCCCCTGTTCTTCGGTAAAGCCAGAGAGAATGAGCGCCGCACCCGCAGTGGGGGCCAGGCAGGCTGCCAACGGTTCGGCCAGTTCCAGCAACGGCTGCAACAGAATGTTGGCAAAAATGAGTGGGAAGGTTTGCCCCTGCGGCGGGGTTTCGGTCTGCTGGCTGAGGAGCAAAGCCCCAACCGCATTGAGGTCGGCATTCTCGGCGCAGATGGCCACACTGGGGGCGTCGTTATCCAGCGCCAGCGCCTTGGTGCCCTGCCGTTTGGCCGCCGCGATGGCCAACACCCCGCTGCCGGCGCCAAAATCCAGCGCGGTCGGGTAGCTGTAGCCTTGGGCCAGCAGCCACTCGTAGCCCAACAGGCAGCCCATGGTGGTGGCATGCTCGCCGCTGCCAAAGGCGCGGTTGGGGGCAATGCTTAGGCCAATCAGGCCCTGAGGCGTTGCTTCGTTGTTGCGGGCAATGAAATAGGGGCCAATCTGGAGCGGTGGAAACAGCGCCTTGGTTTTCGCTACATAATCGATGGATTCATCAACGACCGAAAAACTTAGCGGTTCGGCACTATGGGCTGCTACAGTAGCCTCTACCACCGCCTGCGCGGCGGCAGGCAACCAGAGCGTGTAGGTAAAGTGGCTATCGTACAACGCGCTGCTGTTGGGGATGATTTCGCCCACATCAAGGGTAATCTCGGGGTTGGTTTCAGTCAGTGCCAGCAGGGTGTCGGCCAGTGTTTTGGAAGCAGTAAAGGTGGTTTGCAGCATGCCTTAAGCCAATACGTACAACGTGTGGGCAGGGCAAGGAAAAAATCGCGTGGTGCGCTCCGATTTCTGTTGCCAAACCTTGGCAAAGCTTAGGCTTTCGGGTAACCATAGCCTATGTTTGTTGCCAAGGTGCTCACTCTGTTCCCCGAAGCCTTCCCCGGGCTGTTGGGGCAAAGCGTGGTTGGGCGGGCGCTGGGCCAGCACTGGGCGTTGGACGTTTTGAACATCAGGGATTACGCCACCGACAAGCATCGCACGGTCGATGACACCCCCTACGGCGGCGGGGCCGGGATGGTGCTGAAGCCCGATGTGGTGGCTGCTGCAATCGCGGCTGCCAAGGCCACAGCAGGGGGGCATGTGGTGTATTTGGGGCCAGCGGGGCGGCGGTTTAATCAGGCTAAGGCTAGGACTTTGGCGGCGCTGGAGAAGCCTCTCATTCTGCTCTGTGGTCACTACGAGGGTGTGGACGAGCGCGTGCTGGAGCGCGCGGTGGATGACGTCATTTCCATTGGTGATTACGTGCTTTCAGGGGGGGAGGTGGCCGCCCAGGTGGTGCTGGATGCCACGGTACGGCTGCTGCCCGGCGTATTGGGCGGCAACGCCAGCCTGCACGAGGAAAGCTTTGACCTGACCGACCCTGCCACCCAGCAGCCCTTGGTGGAATACCCCCATTATACCCGCCCCGCCGTATGGGAAGGGCATGATGTACCCGCCGTGCTGCAAGGCGGCAACCATGCCGAGATTGCCAAGTGGCGCTTGGAACAGGCACGAGAGAGAACACTATCTATATCTGAAGTGTCAAATACTTCTGTCACTGAGTTACATGTTAATGACTTTAGTATCGCGAAATCTTTCTATACGCAACTTGGCTTTAACGTTGTCTGGGAACGAAAGCCTGAGGAATTTAAAGGGTATTTGGTTTTGGCGATGCAAGCCAATCTGCTATGTTTATGGGGTGGTTCAGATGTCATTCATCAGCACCCATTTTTTAAGGAGAGACCACGAAACGAATGGGGTACTGGGGTAGAGATTGTCATTTGCACCAGCGATCTAGATGTCCTTTACAAAAAAGCTACAGCACTTGGATGTGTAGTGGAGGCTTTAAAAATGCAGCCCTGGGGACTTAACGACTTTAGAATTCGAGACCCCTTTGGTTACTATATTCGGGTAACCACAGCACATGATATTCGTAATCCGCGTTATGCCGTAAAGTAAAAACCGCCCAAAGGGCGGGTTTTTTAGTTCGGGAACAGTTAGGCCTTTTTGGCGCCGTACTTGTTCATGAACTTTTCCATCCGGCCCATGCTATCCAGCACGCGGCGCTCGCCGGTGTAGGCAGGGTGGTTGTTGGAGTCAATCACCAGCTGCAGCTTGGCCTTGGGCTCGCTCCAGGTGGTGCGGGTTTCGTAGGTGCTGCCGTCGGTCATTTGCACAGTAATCATGTGGTAGGGGGGGTGCAGGTTGGTTTTCATGGTGTCAATTCCTTAATACATCGGGGCTTTAAGGGGTTTTGAGGTATTTGTCAAGGCGTACTGTTTTGCAAGCAATACTTTACAAGATATTGAATTTTAATGAAATGGTAGGCCGTCGCAGGATCGAACTGCGGACACTCTCGTTAAAAGCGAGATGCTCTACCACTGAGCTAACGGCCCGTACCGATGTGTTGAGTAGTAAGATTTTCCGGCCATGTCAAGGTAAGCTTTGCTGTTTCTTGCCATAAAAAGGGCCCCTTGCAGATCTCTGAGGTAGAGTTGCAGGGGGCAAGGTGGCCTCTCGAAAGGCCTGTATTCTAGCGTTCGGAATGATGCGGTTTCATGCAGGCGTGCGCCAGCAGTATAATTAACGCGTCGGTGTAGGCTCCGCGCACACTGTCGTTTTCATCGCAAAGGGTGTTGTAAGCCTTGGTTACGATGGCAACCAAGTCGGCATAGCCCAAAGGCTCGGGCTGATACCTAAGGGCTGCGACAATCTTGGTAGCCAGACTCTTGGTCCAAGGGTCGGTAAACTGATTGGGTGCAAAGACCGTGTCAGCGAGCGTCAGGGTTGGTGTCGGTGTCATCAACATCACTAAACTCCGTAAAAACGTGTGGGGTGGGCAGCCCCTTTAACCCGACGTGGATTTTAAAGCAAGAGCGTGAGAGGGGCGTGGGTAGGTGGCACAGCCAAACAGGTTTTAACCCACTGTTTGGGTTTATCGTCATTTAACATAATATTTATTATGCGAATACTATAGAAAAGCCCAAGAATACTTACCACACACATTGCCCGTCATTCCAGAAGCCAGCAGGGGCCAGGATGTGATAACTCGCTTGCCGATTTTGGGCCCCCTGCGGCTATCTGGAGCCGTAGCGAAGCGAAGACCGACGCGCAGCCTAATACCAGAAGAGAAAAAAAGAATTGTTGTTATTCCAGATACGGGTTGGGGGCCCGAACAATGAACCATTGTTCT